>NZ_PQMX01000041.1:0-61633 GCF_004368385.1 Burkholderia sp. B10
GTTGCCGGGTTGCCGGGTTGCCGGGTTGCCGGGTTGCCGGGTTGCCGGGTTGCCGGGTTGCCGGGTTGCCGGGTTGCCGGGTTGCCGGGTTGCCGGTGCGAGCCAAGCGAACCCCGCCGCCTATGCAGCACGCCGGCGAATCGGCCGTTTTCCGTCCATTTGTCGTGAACGCTCCTCATCTGTAGCGATGTAGGCCATCGTTCGCCGCCTGTTGCGTCGATGGCCGCATGTCCAGGGCGCTCGCCATGCCCTCCCCGTATTCAGGCTCCGGCGTGTGACCGGCACGACCGGCACCACCAGCGCGCCGCATCTCCGCATGTCAGCCCCGCTGCCCGAGCAGCGCGCCAAGGTTCGCGCCGGCACGATTGCTCAGCGCTCGACATCCGCGACGGCGAAAGTCCGCAATTTCCATCCGAGTCGCACGGCGAGCATCCGCGTCGCGAAGCCTGCCACGAGCGCGACGATCGTCGCCGGCCCCGCGCCGATACCCAGATACTGCATGCCGACGTACAACCCGCCCGTGAACAATGCGACGCTCGCGTACAGTTCGTCGCGCAGGACCAGCGGCATCTCGTTGCACAGCAGGTCGCGCAGCATCCCGCCGCACACGCCGGTGATCGCGCCTGCCAACACGACGATGATCGGCGCCGCGCCGGTCGACGCGCCGATGTCGCAGCCGATGATCGTGAACGCCGCGAGGCCGATCGCGTCGACGGTCACGAACAGCGTCTTCATCCGCGACAGGTACCGCGCCGCCCACGACGCGGCAGTCGCGGCCGCGAGCGTGATCAGCAGATAGGCCGGATGCGCGATCCAGCCGAGCGGATAGTGTCCGAGCAGCACGTCGCGCACGGTGCCGCCGCCGAGCGCCGTCACCGCGCCGACCAGCGCGAGGCCGAACCGGTCCATCCCGCGCCGCATGCCCATCAGCGCGCCCGACATCGCTTCCGCAACGATCGCAATCAGATATAGCGTATGCATCGTGCGCGCCTCAGCTTTCGATACGAAACAGGCCGCGCACACGCGCGCGCCCGGCTGCGTCGATCGCGGGCAGCGGCGTTGCCGGCTTGCGTTGCGCGTGGCGCTCGATGGTTCCCGAAGCGCCGAGCGCGACGACGCGGCGGATCAAAGGCGCGAAGTCGTCGCTGCGCGTACTGCGCGCGGATCGGGCATGGGCGAAATCGCGTCGGTCGACGCGCGCCATGCGCGGCGGCTTCACGGCCACCGATAGGGTTCCGTCGTCGGTAGTCTTCATGTAGTCGGGCGAGACGGTCACCGCGAGCGGGATGCGCCGAACACAGCGGCGCGGCAATGCCGCACACACGGGTGGTCGCGACGATGGGTCGGCGGTGCGATGGATCATGCAGGCTCCTGATTCGATGTGGCGACCGCGCCCGCCGCAGCGGCGTTCGTCGATTGCGAAACGCGCGCATTGTCGAAGGGATGCCGCGATACCGGAACATTCTTTAGCCAAACTTTGACTGGCTAAATTTTATTTAGGAAAGGCCGATGCACGGGCCTCAGCCCCGGGCGCCGCGCCGCGCCCCGCGCGCGGGCGGCTTCGCCTGTACCATCGTCTGCATGTTCGACACTTATCTGCGCCGATGGGATCTCGTTCCCGACGGCGGCCCGATCCTCAGCGCGAGCGGCGGCGTGCTGCCGGTCACCCGGCATGCGCAGCCCGCGATGCTGAAGGTCGCGACCTGCGACGAAGAGCGGCGCGGCAACGCGCTGATGACGTGGTGGAACGGCAACGGCGCCGCGCGGGTGTGGCTGCACGATCGCGACGCGGTGCTGCTCGAACGCGCATGCGCGACGCCGACGCTGGGCGAGCTGTCGGCCGCCGGCCATGACGACGATGCGATCCGCATCGCGTGCGACGCCGTCGCGCGGCTGCATGCGCATCGCGCGCCGCAGCCGCCCGCGACGGTGCCGCTGCGCGACTGGTTCCACGCATTGCTCGCGCACGCGCACGACGACGGCCACGACGAAGTGCTGCGCGTGTCGGCCGAGATAGCCCAGCGGCTGCTGGCCGCCCCCGTCGACGAAGCCGTGCTGCACGGCGACATCCATCACGGCAACGTGCTGAACTTCGGCGATCGCGGCTGGCTCGCGATCGACCCGAAGGGCCTGCACGGCGAGCGCGCATTCGACTATGCGAACCTGTTCTGCAATCCCGCGCACGACCTCGCGGTCGATCGCGCGCGCTTCGAGCGCCGTGTGGCGCTCGTCGCCGACGCCGCGCAGATCGACCGGCAACGGCTGCTGCAATGGATCGTCGCGTGGGCCGGGCTATCCGCGGTGTGGTCGATCGACGACGGACGAACGGCCGATACGCCGCTGCAGGTCGCGATGCTGGCCGCCGGTTCCCTCGGCCTGAAGTAGCACGCGACGCACACGCCCCGTATCACCCAAAAAGACGCCGGCATGCGCCGGCGTTTCCTCCGATCCAACGCGCGATGCTCAGCGCGCGGGATTCAGCGTCAGGTTCATGTGGCGGTTCACGTCCTTGTACAGCAGATAGCGGAAGCGGCCGGGCCCGCCCGAATAGCACGCCTGCGGGCAGAACGCGCGCAGCCACATGAAGTCGCCCGCCTCCACCTCGACCCAGTCCTGGTTCAGGCGATAGACGGCCTTGCCTTCGAGCACGTACAAGCCGTGCTCCATCACGTGCGTCTCGGCGAACGGAATCACGCCGCCCGGCTCGAACGTCACGATGTTCACGTGCATGTCGTGACGCATGTCGCTCATGTCGACGAAACGCGTCGTCACCCATGCGCCGTTGGTGCCCGGCATCGGAATCGGCTCGACGTCCTGCTCGTTGGTCACGAACGCGTCCGGCAGCGCGATGCCGTCGACGGCCTGATAGTGCTTGCGGATCCAGTGGAAACGCACCGCGGCATCACTGACGTTGTGCAGCGTCCAGTCGGCGCCCGGCGGAATGAACGCATAGCCGCCCGGCTTCAGCGTGTGCTGCTTGCCCTGCAGCGTCAGCTCGGCCTCGCCCTCGACGACGAACAGCACGGCTTCGGCGTTGCGGTCCTGCTCGGGCTTGTCGCTGCCGCCGCCCGGATTCACTTCGACGATGTACTGCGAGAAGGTCTCGGCGAAACCCGACAGCGGGCGCGCGATCACCCACAGGCGCGTGTGGGTCCAGAACGGCAGCCAGCTCGTCACGATGTCGCGCATCACTCCCTTCGGAATGACCGCGTACGCCTCGGTGAACATCGCGCGATCGGTCAGCAGATCGGTCTGCGGCGGGTGGCCGCCATGCGGCGCGTAATACGTAGTCTTCGACATAAGGCATCCAGGCAATGGGTTGGTCCAACGTCCGCAGCGCAACGCGGCCGCGTCGCACGACAGCGCCTTCGTTCGGTCGGACAGGCTTCGCGACGGGGCCGCGCGCGGATCCGGGCGCGCGCCGATGCTTGCCGCTCCGCACACGCTCGGCGTCACGCGGGACGGGATCGGGACGGCAACGCTCGATTCCGTACGCGGGCAGCGCTGACGATAGCGAAGTCGATTGCGACCGACCAATTAAATGTTGCGATGCCTTTCATTCGATTCCGCACTACCGGTGCCGAGGCTCGGCGAGCGTGAGTTGTGCGCGTCGGGGGGAATCGTGACGGTGTCGGCGGACATCGGGCTCTGTGCCGAGCAGTTGCATGGATGTACGCGCGTATGCCGAACGGCTACAAGGGAACGTAGCGCGCGATGTCGTCGAAGAGGAGAAGGTACGGCAGGAGGGAATGCGCCGGCCAATCGAGCGTAGCCGGGGAAGGACTGCGGAGGAACGACAAGACTGCAGGTTTCGTCGGCGACGGCGGCCTCTGCGAGGCCGCCGCGCCTGCCGGATCGGGCGCGCCGGTGCGCGCGTCGCGCACCGTGCGAGGCCCGTCGCGATCAGTCCCAGTCGCGGTGATGACGGTGCTTGCGGTGGCGATAGCCGCGATCGCCATGGTCGCGGTCGTACGAGCTGCGCGACAGGTTGCCGCCGAGCGCCGCGCCGGCGCCGCCGCCGACGGCCGCGCCCAGCAGGCCGCCCGTGCGGCCGCCCATTGCGTTGCCCGCCGCGGTGCCTGCGCCGCCGCCGAGCGCGCCGCCGATGATCGCGCCGGTGCGCTCGCGACGGTTCGACGTCACCGCGCCACCCGCGCCGCCGCCGATCGCGCCGCCGATCACGGAACCCGTGCTGCCGCCGACTGCGCCGCCGACCGCTGCGCCGGCAACCCCGCCGAGCGCGCCGCCAAGCGCATTGTTCAGGTCACCGGCCATTGCCGGCACTGCAGTCGCGCCGGTCAGCACGGCGACGACGAGAGCGGGGGCGATTTTCTTCCACATTCCCGTATTCTTCCTTGTTCGCAATCTGGTTATTGAAGGTCCGCTCGCTACCACGATCCGAACCGGTCGGCGTCGACTCCGGCATTGTGCGGAACCGCGACCAATTCATTTCAATGAGCTTGCGGCGAAGAATAGCACCGCTCGCAGGTCCTTGCCGCCGTCATTCGGTAACAAGTTGTTCGCCGAAACGGAACCGGAAAAGCTTGCCGGAAATCGGCCGCGAAGGCCCGTCGGCCGGGGCTCCGCCGGCGGCCGCCCACGGTTTCCGCGCGGGCCGGAACGGGCGCGAGGCATCGCTTCGGACACACGTGGCAACACATCGGCGCAGCCGCACGCGGCGGCAACGATCGCGCGACACGCGGAGTCCGATCGACGCGCGCGATGCGCTACGCATGCATTGCGGGTTCGTCGCAGCGGCTGCCTGCGGCGGGCGGAATCACCGTGAAGAATAGGACGAGGCGCAGCCGGCTCAATGAACGAGCAAGCCGTCGATGGCTCGGGCGACAGAGTTGGGATGGATGGCGCGACGTACGGAGAACGCGGCGTCACGACGCGCAGCAATACGAATGCGCCGGCTCGACACGGCCGCGCGGCGCGCATGCTGGACGCGCCGCGCGTACCGCGCGATCAGCGGATGCGGAAGTGGCCGCCGATGCCGACGCTGACCGCCGGCGCGTAATAGGCCGGCGCATAACCGTAGTAGGCGGGCGCATAGCCGTACGCGGGCGCGGGTGCGTAGCCGTAAGGCGGCGCGACATAGCAGCCGGACAGGCCCGCGATCAGCGCAAACGAGATGAGGACTTTGTACATGGCTCGACTCCGGCGAAAAGAACGCATCGCACCGTGCGAGCGCCGTGCCGTCGCGGCGTGCGACCGTACGGCCGCATGCGCCGATCCGCGTTGCCGTCGCCCGGTGTAGCGATGCGCGGAGTCTAGCGCCGGCCTCCGCGGGAGGCGTTTCGCTGGCCGTTACAGGTGTTACCGGGCGTCACCGCGGAAACAGCCGCGGCGGGCGCCGCGGCGCGCGCGTGCTGGCGCCCTGGCCGGAGCGAGCCGCGCGGCCGTTACACGAAACGTGCGCGGATGCGCTGCGCGAGGGCTTCCAGCGTCGCCGCATCGGCGAAGTCGCGCGCGTGCATCCGCAACTCGACGCCTTCCCAGCGCGGAATCACGTGGAAATGCACGTGCGGGACCGTCTGGCCCGCAGCAGCACCGTTGAACTGGCCGATGAACATGCCGTCCGGGCCGAGCGCGTCACGCACGGCCGCCGCGACGCGCTGCGTCATGCGGATGCTCGCCGCGGCCGCGTCGCCGGACAGCTCGAAGAGCTGCGCGGCCGGCTCCTTCGGGATCACGAGCACGTGCCCGTCGGCCTGCGGCATGACGTCCATGATCGCGACGGTGGCGTCGTCTTCGGCGATCTTCACGCACGGCAATTCGCCGCGCAGGATCCTGGCAAACGGGTTGTTGTTGTCGTAGGACATGGCGTTTTCCGGTTTCTGGATTGGGTTCGAGGGGTAACGATGCCGGTCGATTATCGACCGGCCGCCGTCCGCAGTTCAACCTGCGCATCTCCGGCGCGCGTTTGCCGGCTTGCCGGTCGCGCCATCGCACGTGCAGCGACGCGCGATGCACGCTGCCGCCGTTCGTCACGCGCGCGCGATTGCACCGCGTCGCCCGAACCTGCGACACTGCCGGATCGTTGCCGGCCGGCACGCCACCGAGGACGCTCGCGCATGACGCTCCCGTTCAAATCGCTGATCCTGCGCGGCGCCGCCGTCGCAGTCGCCGTCACGCTCGGCTATGCGGGCTACATGCTGTCGCGGCTCGCGCCGATCGCCACCGGCTATGCGGCCAAGGCGCTGTGTTCGGGCGTGTTCGTGTCGGGCCGTCCGGCCGCATCGGTGATCGACGTCGACATCATGGCCGGCGTTCATCCGCTGCTGAAGCTCGTGCGTCCGTCGCTCGATCCGGAGCATCGGCGCGCGGTCGCGACGTTCGCCGGTTTCGCGCGACGCGAGGCCGACTTCCGGCCAGGGCTCGGCTGCACGCTCGCGCTCGGCCCGGCGCACGATGTGCTGCCGGCCGCGCTGCCGCCCGTTGCCGATCCGCCGCACGCCGTGGCCGTAGCCGCGCCGGCCGCCCTATCGGGCATCGACACCGGCAAGCTGCAGCACGCGCTCGACCGCGCCTTCGACGAACCCGATCCGGCGCGGCTGCGGCGCACGCGCGCGGTCGTCGTGATGTGGCGCGGCCAGGTGATCGCCGAACGTTATGCGCCCGGCTTCACCGCCGACACGCCGCTGCCCGGCTGGTCGATGACGAAGACCGTGACGGCCGCGCTGGTCGGCATGCTGGTCGCGCAGCACCGGCTGTCGCCGCAGGCGGCGGCGCTGCTGCCCGAATGGCGCGGCAGCGGCGACCCGCGCGCGGCGATCACGCTCGACGAACTGCTGCGCATGACGAGCGGCCTGCGATTCAACGAGGACTACGACGACCCGCTGTCCGACGTCGCGGTGATGCTGTTCACGCAGCCCGACACCGCGCGCTTCGCATCCGCGATGCCGCTCGCCGCGCGACCGGGCACGCAGTGGCAGTACTCGAGCGGCACGAGCGCGATCGTCGCGCGTGTGATGCGCGCAGCGATGGGCGGCAGCGACGCCGATTACCTCGCCTTTCCGCGCCGCGCGCTGTTCGCGCCGCTCGGGATGCGCAGCGCGGTGTTCGAGCCCGACGCGGCTGGCACGCTCGGCAGCGCGTCGTTCATGTATGCGAGCGCGCGCGACTGGGCGCGCTTCGGCCAGCTGCTGCTGCAGGACGGCGTATGGGACGGCCGGCGGCTGTTGCCGGCAGGCTGGGTGCGCTACCTGACGCGCCCGACGCCGCTGTCGACGCGCGGCGAATTCGGCGCGCACCTGTGGGTCAAGGTGCCGGAGCCGTTCGACGCTCACGATGGAGCCGCGAGCGCGCTGCCGGCCGACGCGTTTCATGCGGTCGGCCATGAAGGCCAGTTCGTGAGCGTGGTGCCGAGCCGCCAGTTGGTGGTCGTGCGGCTCGGGCTGTCGCGGCCGGAATCCGCGTGGAATCACGACGCGTTTCTCGCGCGCGTGCTGCAGGCGGTGCCGGCGGCGGCGGCCCGGTGACGATGCAATGCCGCAGCGCCGGCCGCGCACGCGCGCGACGCCGCGTGCATCGTTACGGGTTCGCGCTGCCCGCGTACTTCTTGAAGCCCTCGCGCGTCGCCAGACGCTCGACGTAGCGCTGCACCGCCGGCAGATCGGGACGCTCGAACGGCGTGCCGAACCAGCGGTTCACCGACAGGCCGATCGGAATGTCGGCGAGCGTGAAGTGCTCGCCGGCAACGAACGCATCGGTCGCGTCGAGGTGCGCGTTCAGCACCTGCATGTGGTTGGTCCAGCCGGCGATCGACTGCGCGATCGCGGCCGGGTCCTGATGCTGCGGCGACTTGCGCACGAGGCCGAGGAACGCGCCGACCCACGAACGGTTCAGGTCCGACGCCTGCCAGTCGATCCACTGATCGACCCGCGCGCGAGCGCGCGGGTCGGCCGGATACAGCGCGTCGTCGCCGTAGCGGTTCGCCAGATAGCGGATGATCGTGTTCGATTCCCACAGCACGAAATCGTCGTCCTTGATGACCGGGACGAGGCCGTTCGGATTCAGCGCCAGATAGGCGGGGTCGTTGGTCGAGCGAAAACCCGAGCCCCAGTCTTCCTGCTCGAACGGCAGGTCGAGTTCGGTGCACAGCCACAGCACCTTGCGCACGTTGATGGACGGAATCTTGCCGAGGATCTGCAGCATGCGGGCTCCTTGTGAGGGTCGAGAGCGGAGCGGTCGGCCGGCACGGCGCGGCCGAACGCGGTCATGTCGGATTTATACACGAGCGCGCGGAAATCGACAGCGCGCGCTCGTGAAATCGGCGTTTCCGCCGCCGTCGCGCCGCCCGCATCGGCCCGGCTACGCGCCGCGGCACGCACGCGCCGCGGCGGTCCGACCCGACGCTCGCAAGCGCCGCCCTGTTCCCACCGCGCCCGCCGCGCCCGCCGCTTCCATTACAATGCGCGGGATTTTTCCGTTTTCAGGCCGTCCCTGCCTTTCTGACAAGAGGATTTCATGATCATCAAACCGCGCGTGCGTGGCTTCATCTGCGTGACCACTCATCCGGTCGGCTGCGAGGCCAACGTCAAGGAACAGATCGACTACGTGACTTCGCACGGCCCGATCGCCAACGGCCCGAAGAAGGTGCTCGTGATCGGCGCGTCGACCGGCTACGGCCTCGCGGCCCGGATCTCGGCCGCCTTCGGCTCGGGCGCGGACACGCTCGGCGTGTTCTTCGAGCGCGCCGGCAGCGACACCAAGCCGGGCACCGCCGGCTGGTACAACAGCGCCGCGTTCGAGAAATTCGCCGCCGAAAAGGGGCTCTATGCGCGCAGCATCAACGGCGACGCGTTCTCCGACAAGGTCAAGCAGATCACGATCGACACCATCAAGCAGGACCTCGGCAAGGTCGATCTGGTCGTCTACAGCCTGGCCGCGCCGCGCCGCACGCATCCGAAGACGGGCGAGACGATCAGCTCGACGCTGAAGCCGGTCGGCAAGTCGGTGACGTTCCGCGGCCTCGACACCGACAAGGAAACGATCCGCGAGGTGACGCTCGAGCCGGCGACGCAGGAAGAGATCGACGGCACCGTCGCCGTGATGGGCGGCGAGGACTGGCAGATGTGGATCGACGCGCTCGCCGACGCCGGCGTGCTGGCCGACGGCGCGAAGACGACCGCGTTCACGTATCTGGGCGAGCAGATCACGCATGACATCTACTGGAACGGCTCGATCGGCGAGGCGAAGAAGGATCTCGACAAGAAGGTCGTGTCGATCCGCGAGAAGCTCGCCGTGCATGGCGGCGACGCGCGCGTGTCGGTGCTGAAGGCCGTCGTCACGCAGGCGAGCTCGGCGATCCCGATGATGCCGCTGTACCTGTCGCTGCTGTTCAAGGTGATGAAGGAGAAGGGCACGCACGAAGGCTGCATCGAGCAGGTGTACGGGCTGCTGAAGGACAGCATGTACGGCGCGACGCCGCACATCGACGACGAAGGCCGGCTGCGCGCGGACTACAAGGAACTGGATCCGCAGGTGCAGGCGCAGGTCGTCGCGATGTGGGACAAGGTCACGAACGACAACCTGTACGAGATGACCGACTTCGCCGGTTACAAGACCGAGTTCCTGCGTCTGTTCGGCTTCGAGATCGCCGGCGTCGACTACGACGCGGACGTGAACCCGGACGTGAAGATCCCCGGCATCATCGACACGACGGCCTGACGGCCGATGCCCGCCGCGTGCGCATGCGTGCGGCGGGCCGTGTCGGCGCGGACGTCATCGCGTTCGCCGCCGCAGCGCGGTCGCTTCACTGGACGGCCGCTGCGGCATCCCACAGCGGCTGCCGGCCGAGCGCCGCATGCCATGCATCGAAACGCGTGCGCCACGATTCGAACGGCTCGGTCAGCGGGTGACGCGGATCGCCGCTGAGCGAATACGCCATTCCCTCGATCAGCCAGCGCGGCTTGGTCGCGACCGCCAGATTGCCGAGCGCTTCCGCCTGCCGATGGTGGATCAGCTCGTGCGCCACGAAGTAGGTCTGCCAGCCGCGCGGCGCGAAGACCACGCCGAAGTCTCCCAGCGTCAATGCCGCGCGTTCGCCGAGGCCGAACCGGTCGGCACACGCGCGCGTCGAGCAGAACACGACGCGCGGCGCCGAGCGGAATGCGCCGGTCACCGCCGCCGCGCGCGCGTAACCGTCGCGATAGAGCTGCCGCGCCTCGCCGAGCTTCGCGGGATCGTCGATGCAGATGTCGGCGCCCGCGCACGACACGCCGGGAACCAGCGCGGGCGCGATCACGCGCAACGGCTTGACGAGCGCCCATGCGGCGACGGGCAACGCGACGAGCAGGCCCGCGAGGGCAACGGCGATGGGGGTGCGTTTCATCGGGGCGGGGTTCCTTGGTGGGAAGGAGGATGTTGCGGCATCGATCGATCGGACGGTCGGGCGGCGCGGCCTGCGCAGCTTTTTGCGCCGTCGCGCGCCAGCGGCGGCGCGATCACGTCGCCTGCCCGCCCCGCAGCCCGTCGGCCGCGGCGCCCCATCGACTCGACCGGATCCCGAGCCACAGAATCGCGACGCTGCATCCTAGCAGGAGCGCCTCGAGCAGCGTCGAGTCGAGGTGCCAATAGCGCGACAGCAGCACGACGACGAGATCGATCGCGAAATGAACCGCGATCGCGCCGAGCAGCCAGCGCTTCGTGCCGCGCACGAACGTCTGCATCACCATCAGCGACATCCCGACATGCGCGGCAACCGCGCTCACGCGCTCGAGCACCGCGAGGAACGGCGACGCGAGCGTCATGCCGGCGAACTGCGACGCGATCAGCGTTTGCACGCCCGCGCTGGTCACGAGCCCGGCGCGCGCGAGCAGATAGCCGCCGCAGAGCGCGACGAAGCCGACGCCGACCAGCAGCATCGCCTCCAGCCCGCCGTGGCCGAGCCCGTACATCACCGCGGTGCGCGGATCGCGTTGCCCGGCCAGCAGATAGCGGAACGCGACCCAGCGCCCGCACTCCTCGAACAGTGCCGCGGTGAGCGCCGCGAATACGAGCATCGGCATATGCCAGCGCGGATCGTCGCCGAGCCAGCGAAACAGCGGAATCTGCCAAGACAGCCGCAGCACCGGCTGGAATACGAAGAAGATCAGCATCCCGCAGAAAAACGCGCGCCACGGCACGCCCGCGCGATGCCGCCACACGAGCGCGAGCAGCGGCGGGCCGGCCAACGCGGTGACGCCCGCGCAGAACGTGGCGAACAGCAGAACCGGATCGATGATGTGCATGGGAACGGAACGGGATGAAAGGGCGAGTGGACGTGCGCGGCGCCGATCGTGCGTGCATCACGACACAAGCTGCTTGTGAAAATACGTGGTCGCGCACGGCGTGCCGTCGGGCATCAGCGCGTAGTTCGGCACGACGCCGACGCGCTGCCAGCCGGCTCGCTCGTACAGGCGTTCGGCATCGCCGCCCGTCACCGTGTCGAGCACGAGCACGGTCTTGCCGGCTTCGCGTGCGGCGTGGTCGGCGGCGGCCAGCAGCTTCGCGGCGATGCCCTGCCGACGCGCGCGGCGGGACACGAGCATCTTCGCGACGTCGGCGCGATGCGGCTGGTTCTCCGCTTGCGCGGTCACGATCTGCACGGTGCCGACGATGCGCGCGGCCGCGTCCTCGGCGACGAGCAGGATGCGCTCGCCGCGCGCCACGCCTTCGGCAACCTGCTTCCAGAATGCAACGGCCGTCGCGCGCGCGATCGGCAGCATGAAGCTCACGGACGCGCCGCCCTCGACGCAGTCGATCAGCACGTCGGCCAGCGCATCGGCGCACGCATGTGCTTCGCGCGCGTCGACGCGACGCACGGTGACAGGTTCGGTCATTCCTTCTCTCTCCGGAAGTCAGGCGGGCGGCATGCGCCCGATCGAAGCCGACGACGGCATGCGCGCGAAGGCGCGCACGGGACGGCCCGCGTCCGCCAATACGGCGCCGAGCCGGGCCGCCGAGTGATGCCGCCCCGTCATGCTACGCGAACCGACGATGCATCGCCTATGCTCGCTGCACGGCCCACTTTCAGCGATGTATCGCAGGCGCCGGCCGCCAGGTCGATGCGTTGAGCGTTGCTGCGCCGACAACGGCGCGCGGACCATTCCGGCGCTGGCCGCACCGTTCGATATGACGCGACCGTCGTCCTGAAGCGTGTCGCAGCGCCCCCGTCCTGGCGCGATCCGCGAATCGGAACGCTCGCGGCCCTGCAAGCGACTCGTCATTGCGAGACGCCTGCCGCGCGCCTACGATGCGTGAAAGAAGCACGACGACACGCCGTCGCCGGCGTGCACCGTCACGCGCTTCGCAGGAGGCGACATGCTGCACATGCACACGCATTCGACCCGGGTCAGCCGGCACCTGAACGCACCGCGCGGACGCGTCTACCGCGCATTGCTCGATCCGCACGCGGTCGAACGATGGAAGGTGCCCGACGGCATGACGTGCCGCGTGCACGCCTACGACGCGCGCGAAGGCGGTGCGCTGCGCGTGTCGCTCAGCTACGACGCGCCGTCGGACGGCACCGGCAAGACCACCGCGCACACCGACACTTATCACGGCCGCTTCGTGACGCTCGTGCCCGACGAGCGGATCGTCGAGATCGACGTGTTCGAAACCGACGATCCGCTACTGCGCGGCGCGATGACGGTCACGATCACGCTGTCCGACGAAGCGGGCGGCACGCGCGTCGAGGCCGTGCACGACGGCGTGCCGCCCGGCGTGCCGGCCGCCGACAACGAGACCGGCTGGCGGATGGCGCTCGCGAAGCTCGCGGCGCTCGTCGAGCACGGGTGAGCCGGCCCGCAGCACACACTGCCAGCCGGCAGCGCGAAAGCCCGCCGCATGCGACACTGGCCGCCGCTGCGTGCATCGCGCCGGCCGCCGGCGCGATGCCCGTGACCGCCTTCCGACTCCGCACAAGGGACCGACGATGAACGCCACGCGCACCGCCACCTGGTATTTCGATTTCGTTTCGCCGTTCGCCTATCTGCAGCAGGAACGCTTCGACACGTTGCCGCCCGACATCGCGTTCGAGCCCAAGCCGATCGTGCTCGGCGCGCTGCTCGCGCATTGGGGACAGAAAGCGCCGGCCGAGATTGCGGCGAAGCGCGTGTTCACCTACCGCCACGCGCAATACCGCGCGGACAAGCTCGGCATTGCGTTCCGGATGCCGCCCGCCCATCCGTTCAACCCGATCCGGCCGCTGCGACTCGCGATCGCGATGGGCGGCTCGCCCGACGCGATCCGGCGCATCTTCCGGCACATCTGGCGCGACGGCAACGACGTGTCGACACCGGACGGCTTCGCCGCGCTGTGCGAGGCGGTCGGCTTCCCGGACGGCGTGACGGCCGTCGACGCGCAACCGGTGAAGGACGCGCTGCGCGCGAACACCGACCGGGCGATCGCGCACGGCGTGTTCGGCGTGCCGACCTTCGAACTCGACGGCGACCTGTTCTGGGGCGAGGACGCGACCGACATGTTCGTCGACTGCGCGACGTCGCGCGCGTGGCTCGACTCGCCCGAAGTGCGCCGCATCAGCACGCTGCCGGAAGGCCTCCGGCGCGGCTGACGGCGCGCCCGGCGCCTACGCGCCGCGGTCTTCGACGAGCGGCGGCACCGCGTCGCGCATCATCGCGACGAAGCGCACGAGCCGCGACGGATAGAACTGCGCATGCGGATAGGTCAGGTACACCGGCAGCGGCGACGCCTGCCAGTCGGGCGCGAGATGCACGAGTTCGCCGCGTGCGAGATGATCGGCGAGCAGCCACGACGAGCCGACGCATGCGCCGACGCCGAGCAGCGCTGCGCTGCGCAGCGCGTACAGGTTCTCGGTCGTGACGCGCGGACGGATCGCGATGCGTCGCGTGTCGCCGGTGACGGCGTGCGTCAGCGTGAGTTCGTTCCGGTAATAGGTACGCAGCGCGAGCCACGGCAACGCGGCGAGCGCGTGGGGATCGGCCGGCACGGCCGCGCGATCGAGCACCGACGGCGCGGCCACCACGAAGCGCGGCACCTTCGTCAGCCGGATCGCGACGACGCCCGGGTCGCTCGGCTCACCCACCTGGATCGCGCAGTCGATGCCGCTGCCGACGAAGTCGCGCACCTCGTCCTGCAGCAACCATTCCACCGAGACGCGCGGATAGTCGCGCAGGAACTGCGCTAGCGGCGCGACGAAGCGCTCCTGCCCGAACGCATGCGGCACCGCGACCCGCAGCAGCCCGTCCGGCTCCTCCTGCGCGCCGCGCAGGTCCGCCTCGAAGGCGGCCCAGCCGGCCAGCAGCTCCTTTGCGCGCGTGAAGCAGCGTTCGCCGTCGACGGTCAGCCGCATCGCATGCGTCGTGCGCTGCAGCAGCCGCATGCCGAGCGAGCGCTCGAGCGCCTGCAGCCGCCGGCTGACGGTCGGCTGCGTCGTGTGCAACTGCGCGGCGGCCGCCGACAGGCTGCCGGCTTCGACTATGCGCACGAACGTTTCCATCAGCTCGAAACGGTAGCCTGCGCCGTCGACCGGAACCGTCTCGAGGCGCGGACACCGGCCAGCAGCGGGCGAATCGGAGATTTCGTCTGTCATTCGCGCAGCGTATAACAAATGTGCGCCGCGCGGTACTACCCACGCCCGGCGGCGATCGGCACACTGCGTTCCATCCGTTACCCGAACCAGGATGCACGCGATGTCCACCCCCACCCATCTCGCCGCCGCGCCCCGCACGGCTCATGCGCCGGCCCATGCGGCCGCCGTGTCGCTGCCCGACCGCCGGCTCGTGATGCTGCTGGCCGCGGCGGCCGGCCTCGGCGTTGCGCCGCTCTATTACGCTCAGCCGATGCTCGCCGCGCTCGGCGCCGACGTCGGCGCATCGGCCCGCGCGATCGGCTTCATGCCGACGCTGACGCAGCTCGGCTATGCGCTCGGCATCCTGCTGCTCGCGCCGCTCGGCGACCGCTTCGACCGACGCCGCGTGATCGTGTCGAAGGCCGCCGCGCTGGTCGTCGCCCTGTTGCTCGCCGCGTTCGCGCCGTCGCTCGGGCTGCTGCTGGCCGCCAGCTTCGCGATCGGCCTGACCGCGACGATGGCGCAGGACGTCGTGCCGGCCGCCGCGACGCTAGCGCACGACGCCCATCGCGGCCGCATCGTCGGCACGGTGATGACGGGGCTGCTGCTCGGCATCCTGCTGTCGCGCGTCGTCGCCGGCTTCGTCGCCGAAACGATCGGCTGGCGCGCGATGTTCGCGCTCGCGGCCGCGAGCGTCGCCGCGATCGGCGTGATCGCCGCACGCGGGTTGCCGCGCTTCGAGCCAGCCACGCAGCTGTCCTACCGCGCGCTGATCGCGTCGCTCGGCGAACTGTGGCGCCGTCATCCCGCGCTGCGCCTTGCGGCGCTCGCGCAAGGGCTGCTGGCCGTCGGCTTCAGCGCGTTCTGGTCGACGCTCGCGGTGATGCTGCACGGCGCGCCGTTCCATCTCGGCAGCGCGGCCGCCGGCGCATTCGGCCTCGCCGGCGCGGCGGGCGCACTGGCCGCGCCGATCGCCGGACGCCTGGCCGATCATCATGGCCCCGAGCGCGTCACGCGGATCGGCATCGCGATCGCGACGGTGTCGTTCGCCGCGATGGGCGCCGCGCCGCTGATGACGCCGCATGCACAGCTCGCGCTGCTCGCCGCGGCGACGATCGGCTTCGACCTCGGCGTGCAGGCCACGCTGATCGCGCATCAGGCGATCGTCTACCGGATCGATCCCGCGTCGCGCAGTCGCCTGAACGCCGTGCTGTTCGTCGGCATGTTCATCGGGATGGCGGCCGGCGCCGCGGCGGGCAGTGCGTTGCTCGCGCAGTTCGGCTGGAATGCGGTGATCGTGCTGGCCGTCGCGACGTCGGTCGCGGCGCTCGCCGTGCGGATGTGGCGCCGGTAATTCTTCCGCGCAGCGCGGATATGAAGCGGGCAGGCTCGACGGCCTGCCCGCTTTTTTTATTTTCTTTCGCGGGTCGCACGGGGCGCCGCCGCGCGACAGCCGGGCGCGGCCGGCGCCCCCGGTCCGCTCATCCGGTGCAAGGTCGACGGCACGTCGCCCGCTCGGCAGTCCGGCCAATTATTTTTCCGCACGCCCCGATGGTTGCTCCTGCAACCGTATGACGATTTCGCGGAGCCGCGCCGCACGGCGTCGAGCAATCCGGCCCCATCGAAAAACCGCATTTTCTCCGGGAATTCCCGGTATTTTTTCCCATTTTCTTCAACATTACCGATGACATACTTGCCCCCCGTCGTGCTCGGTTGCGAGCGCGCTTTCTGATTCCGCCGGTCGCAGCCGATGGGTTGCCGTGCCGTCGGGCCGCATGACATGAATGATTTCGACACCACGATCCAGGTCTTCCTCACGCACATCACGTTCGGGCCGCTGATGAATCACGCGATCCGCGTGATCGCCGGCCTCTATACGTTCAAGGGCTTCGTCCTGATCCCCGTGCTGTGCTGGCTATGGTTTCAGCCGGGGCCGCGGCGCGAACGGCAACGCGAGCTGGTCGTCGCGACGGTGGCGAGCGGGCTCGTCGCGCTCGCGGTCGGGCGGCTGCTCGCGAAAACGCTGCCGTTCCGCGTGCGGCCGATCTACAACCCCGAGCTGCATCTGCACTTCCCGTCCGACACGCTGCGCGCGGCCACGCTGCAAGCGTGGAGCTCGTTCCCGAGCGACCACGCGATGCTGTGGATGGCGATCGCGACGGGCATCTTCATCATCGCGCGGCGCGCCGGCGTGTTCGCGCTGCTGTATGCGGTCGTGTTCATCTGCGTGCCGCGCGCGTATCTCGGCTATCACTATCCGACCGACCTGATCGCCGGCGCCGCGATCGGCATCGCGATCGCGTGGCTGCTCACGCGCGATGCGGTCCGCTCGCGCTTCGCGCCGCACGCGCTCGCCGCGATCCGGCGCTTTCCCGCGCCGGCCTATACGCTCGCGTCCCTGCTGTGCTTCGAGCTGATCACGCAGTTCGACGAACTGCTCACGCTCGCGCAGTCGGTCACGCATACGACGTTGTAACGGCGTGGTCGGCGGATGCGTTCGGTGCGGTCGTCGCGACGCGCGCGCATACGCTGTGGGCCGCGGGCGATCGCATCGCGCAGCTCGCATGGAGGTGGATGCGGTGCCGATGCCGATGCCGAGCCGGTGCCGGCGCGAGTAAGGCTGCGTCCACGTGCGTCAGTCGCGATCGGACGCGCCGAGCGGAAAGGACGCACGATACGATCGTGCTTCATCAACCGCGCATGCAAACGACGAACGCGCAAGCAACCGCGTGCGCGTCCGGCCAATTCGACATCGGCCCGCGATGTTCTTACGCTCGCCCGTCCGCCACGATGCGCCCTTCGCTGCGCCAGCGCAGCATCCCGCCGCCGAGGTTCGCCACCGCGTCGAAGCCGGCCTTTCGCAGGATCACGGTCGCCTGCGCGGAGCGGCCGCCCGCGCGGCACACGGTCACGATCGGCCGCGTGTGCTCGAGCTCGCCGGTGCGCGCGGCGAGTTCGCCGAGCGGAATCGGCGTCGCGCCGGGCAGATGGCCGAGCGGGCCGGTGAATTCGTCCGGTTCGCGCACGTCGACGACCTGCACCGTGCGCAGATGATCTTCGAGCCACTGCGGATCGATTTCCCAGAACCCGGCGAACGTGTAGACGAGCGGCGCCCAATCCGGCGCGGCCTGCACATCGGGCGCGTTCGCGGCGACGCCGCACTGCAGGTTCGCGGGCACCGCGACGTCGATCTGCCGCGGATGCGCGAGCCCGAGGTTGCGCATGTAGCCGGCGAAATCGTCTTCGCTGAGATCGCCGCCGAGGCGCGGGTTGAAGCGCCGCTCCTCGCCGACGCTCGTCACCGTCAGCCCGCGGTAGTCGTGCGCCGGATACAGCAGGCACGCGGCCGGCAGCGTGAACAGCCGGCCGTGCACCGCGCGATACAGCGCACGCGGGTCGCCCTGCTGGAAATCGGTGCGGCCGGTGCCGCGAATCAGCAGGCAATCGCCGGTGAAGGCCATCGATTCGTCGTCGAGCACGAGGCTGATGCAGCCGCTCGTATGGCCGGGCGTCGCTCGCACGGTCAGGTAGCGGCCGCCGAACCGGCAGCGCTCGCCGTCGTTCAGATAGCGGTCGGCGCCTTGCGCGCCGCTCGCGGCCGAGATCGCGATCGTGCTGCCGGCGCGCTGCTTGAGCAGCCACGCGCCCGTCACGTGATCGGCGTGCACGTGCGTATCGATCGTCGCGACGAGCCGCAGCCCGAGCTCGTCGACGAGCGCCGCGTCGCGACGCACCTGTTCGAACACGGGATCGATCAGCAGCGCTTCGCGCGATGCCGGGTCGGCGAGCAGATAGGTGTAGGTCGACGATTGCGGGTCGAACAGTTGGCGGAAGATCATGGCGATGTTGCTCCGTCGGCGGAGTGTGGCGGTCGCGCGGAAGGCGGCATGGATGCCGCCGATGCGGGGCGATATGCGCACGTGTACCCACAAGCGTAGTGCAAAACGCGGCGGCCATTGGCGGCTTCGTACGGGAGACGCGTGACGCTGCGGGCAGTCGCATGCGGCCTTACACTGGCGGGCCTCATCTCACGTCACCGGAGTTGCGTCGCATGTCTCTGACGATCGACCCCAAGCAGGCCGCCGCGCTGCTCGCCGTCGCCGACACCGGCAGCTTCGAGCAGGCCGCCGGCCGGCTGCACGTGACCGCATCGGCCGTCACGCAGCGCGTGCGCGCACTCGAGGTGAGCCTCGGCACGCCGCTCGTGCTGCGCACGCGCCCGTGCCGGCCGACGATTGCCGGCCAGCGCGTGCTGCAGCATCTGCGCCGCGTGGCGCTGCTGCAAGCCGACCTGCAAAGCACGCTCGCGGCCGAGCGCGCATCGCCGATCTCGGTCACGATCGCGCTGAACTCCGACAGCCTCGGCACGTGGTTCCTGCCCGCGCTGACGTCGGTGCTGGCCGGCGAGCGCATCCTGTTCGAGCTGATCGTCGAGGATCAGGACCACACGTTCGCGCTGCTCGAAAGCGGCATGGCCGTCGGCTGCGTGACGACCGAGCCGAAGCCGATGCGCGGCTGCGTCGCGACGCCGCTCGGCACGATGCGCTATCGCCTGCTCGCGGCCGCCGCGTTCGCCGCACGGTGGTTTCCGCGCGGGCTGAACCGCGCGAGCGCGCGCGCGGCGCCCGTCGTCGCGTATTCGCGCCGCGACACGCTGCAGTCCACGTTTTTGAAGGAGAAGCTCGGGCTGCCCGACGGCGCGTATCCGTGCCACTACGTGCCGGGCACGCATGCCCACTTCGCGGCAGTCAGGCACGCGCTCGGCTATGCGATGGTGCCCGAGCCGCTGCTCGGCGATGTGCCGCTCGACGCCCAGGGTCTCGTCGACCTCGCGCCCGCGCATCCGACCGACATCACGCTGTACTGGCACGCGTGGACGGTGCAGTCGCCGACGATGGCGTCGCTGTCCGCGCGGGTCGTCGAAGCGGCGCGCCGTTTGCTCGCGCCGCTGGCGGATTGAGAGCAGGTGGGGCCATGTGCGCATCGCGCCGCGTAGCGCACCGTCCGCGGCGCACTCTGCACCGCGTGATCCGTGTAATCGGCCCAACCGACGCAACCAACGCAATCGGCCGAACCGCCCCACCCATCCGGTTACCCGCGACGCTTCGCGAAATACGCGCGCACTGCGTCAACGAAGGTATCGATATCCGCCCGCGACACGTCGCAGTGCGTGACGAAGCGCGACGCGTACAGCATCTGCGTCAGAATCCCGTGCTCCTTGAGCCACGCCTCGAGCGGCGCGCAGTCGGCTTCGGGGAATTGCGCGAACACCATGTTGGTCGCCTGCGACGTCACCTTCACCGGCTCGATGCGCGCGAGGCCCTCGGCGAGGTGCGCGGCATTCGCGTGATCGTCGGCGAGCCGCTCGACGTTGTGATCGAGCGCGTACAGGCACGCGGCCGCGAGGATGCCCGACTGCCGCATCCCGCCGCCCAGCACCTTGCGCCAGCGCTGCGCGCGCTCGAGCAGCGCGCGGCTGCCGACCAGCACCGAACCGACCGGCGCGCCGAGCCCTTTCGAGAAACAGATCGACACGGTATCGAAGCCCTCGCACAGCTCGGCGAGCGAGCGCCCCGACGCGACGGCCGCGTTGCACACGCGCGCGCCGTCGAGGTGGGTGGCGAGCCCGCGGCTGCGCGCGAGCGCGACGGCTTCGCGCACATAGCCTTCCGGCAGCACCTTGCCGCCGATCGTGTTCTCGAGCGCGAGCAGGCGCGTGCGCGCGAAGTGATTGTCGAGCGGCTTGATCGCCGCGGCGATCTTCTCGAGCGGCAGCGTGCCGTCGGGCGCGTTCTCGAGCGGTTGCGGCTGGATGCTGCCGAGCACCGCCGCGCCGCCGCCCTCGTACTTGTAGGTGTGCGCGAGCTGACCGACGATGTATTCGTCGCCGCGCTCGCAATGCGCCATCAAGGCAGCGAGGTTGCTCTGCGTGCCGCTCGGGAAGAACAGGCCGGCTTCCTTGCCCGCGCGCTCGGCCGTGACGGCCTGCAGGCGCAGCACGGTCGGGTCGTCGCCCCACACGTCGTCGCCGACTTCGGCGGCAGTCATGGCGGCCAGCATCGGCTGGCTCGGACGCGTCACGGTATCGCTGCGTAAATCGATCATCTTCGTGCCCTGTGTGAAAGCGGACCGGAACCGAGACGCCCGGCCCTGCCGAAACGAGACTCAGAGTGTACGCAATTCATGCGACGCACGCCGCAGCCGCGCACGCAGCGGCGTGTTGACGCACGACAGGCGATCCGCATGATGCGTCGCGCCATATTGCCGCACGTGCGACCGACCGCCGCGCAGCCGTCGCATGCGCCGCGCATCGCGTTGTTGATACGAATCAACGATTTATCTCGAAAACGGGCGCGACGCGCTGGACATCTGCGACGAGTTGGCACATTTCGCAGCGCAGCATCGGGGCAGATACTCCAGCCAACCCCGCCGCCCTCGACGGTTCGGGGGCCGCCGGCACCCGCCGGCGGGTATCGTCAGCCTCGGTCAACTGGTATGAACTCCGCATTTTCGGCCTTCGATCTGGCCCGCCTGCAATTCGCGTTCACCGTCTCCTTCCACATCGTGTTCCCGGCGCTGAGCATCGGCCTCGCCAGCTTCATCGCCGTGCTCGAATATCGCTGGCTGAAGACGGGCAAGTCTTACTACAAAACCCTGTGTCTGTTCTGGTCGAAGATCTTCGCGGTCGCGTTCGGGATGGGCGTCGTCTCCGGCGTCGTGATGAGCTACCAGTTCGGCACGAACTGGTCGGGCTTCTCGAGCTTCGCCGGCTCCGTCACCGGCCCGCTGCTGATGTACGAGGTCATGACCGCGTTCTTCCTCGAAGCGGGCTTCCTCGGCATCATGCTGTTCGGCTGGAATCGCGTCAGCCCGCGCGCGCACTTCGGCGCGACGCTGATGGTCGCGATCGGCACGCTGATCTCCACCTTCTGGATCCTCGCGTCGAACAGCTGGATGCAGACGCCGCAGGGCTTCGAGATCGTCGACGGCCGCATCGTGCCGACCGACTGGCTCGCGATCATCTTCAACCCGTCGTTCCCGTACCGCCTGCTGCACATGGCGATCGCCGCGTTCATCGTCGCGGCGCTGGTCGTGGCCGCGACGGGCGCATGGCATCTGCTGAAGGGCCGTCGCGACCGCGGCGTGAAGAAGATGTTCTCGATGGCGCTGTGGCTGCTGCTCGTGCTCGCGCCGCTGCAAGCCGTGATCGGCGACCAGCACGGGATCAACACGCTGAAGCACCAGCCCGCGAAGATCGCCGCGATCGAAGGGCTGTGGGACACCGAAAAGGGCGGCACGGCGCTCAACCTGTTCGGCATTCCGGACATGAAGGCCGAAACGACGCGCTACGCGGTGAAGGTTCCGCATCTCGGCAGCCTGATCCTCACGCATAGCTGGGACGGCGAAATCCGCGGGTTGAAGGACTTCCCGCCGCAAGACCGCCCGAATTCGACGATCGTGTTCTGGAGCTTCCGGATCATGGTCGGCATCGGCTTCGCGATGATCGGCCTCGCCGTGCTCGCGTGGCTGCTGCGCCGCCGCGGCAGCCTGTACGAATCGAAGTGGTTCCACCGCTTCGCGCTGGCGATGGGCCCGACCGGCTTCGTGTCGCTGCTCGCCGGCTGGGTGACGACCGAAGCGGGCCGCCAGCCCTGGGTCGTGTACGGCGTGATGCGCACCGCGCAGGCCGTGTCGCCGCTGACGCTGCAGCAGGTCAGCCTGTCGATGATGACCTTCGTGATCGTCTACTTCCTGGTGTTCGGCACCGGCATGTACTACATCCTGAAGCTGATGAAGGCCGGCCCCGCGCTGCCCGACGCGACGCACGACGCGAACCACGACGCGCCCGGCTCGCGCCGCGATCACACCGCGCGCCGCCCGATGTCGGCGGTCGACGAACTGATCGAGACCGTCTGAGCCCTCTTCTGAGCAAACGAGAAAACCTATGGACGTCACCGTAATCTGGGCCGCGATCATCGCATTGGGGCTCTTCATGTACGTCGTGCTCGACGGCTTCGACCTCGGCATCGGCATCGTCTTCCCGTTCTTCCCGGACGAGAAGGAACGCGACCTGATGATGAACACCGTCGCGCCCGTGTGGGACGGCAACGAAACGTGGCTGGTGCTCGGCGGCGCCGGGCTGTTCGCGGTGTTCCCGGTCGTGTATGCGACGGTGCTGTCGGCGCTCTACCTGCCGCTGATCTTCATGCTGGTGTGCCTGATCTTCCGCGGCGTGTCGTTCGAGATCCGCGCGAAGGCGCGCCGCACGAAGCATCTGTGGGACCTCGCGTTCATCGGCGGCTCGGCCGGTGCGACGCTGTTCCAGGGGATCGCGCTCGGCGCGTTCCTGCAGGGCATCAACGTGAAGAACGGCGTATTCGCCGGCGACGCGTTCGACTGGCTCACGCCGTTCAGCCTGCTGACGGGCCTCGGCCTCGTCGTCACGTATGCGCTGCTCGGCTGCTGCTGGCTCGTCGCGAAGACGGAAGGCGACCTGCAACGCCGCCTGCATCGCGTCGTGTGGCCGCTGACGGTCGTGCTGCTCGGCTTCATCGCGGTCGTCAGCCTGTGGACGCCGCTGCAGGACCCGGCGATCGCGCAGCGCTGGTTCGACACGGGGCTGTTCTGGCGCCTGCTGCCGGTGCCGTTCCTGGTCGCCGGATGCGCGGTGTGGATGCGTCGCGCGGTGCGCGACCGGCACGACATGACGCCGTTCGTGCTGGCGCTGGCGCTGGTGCTGCTCGGCTACGTCGGGCTGCTCGTCACGATGTTCCCGTATGCGATCCCGCCGACGATGACGATCTGGGAAGCCGCCGCGCCGCGTTCGAGCCAGACCTTCACGCTGGTCGGCGCAGCGATCATCCTGCCGATCATCATCGCGTACACGACGATGGGCTACTGGGTATTCCGAGGCAAGGTGCGTCATGAAGACCAGCATTACTACCACCACTGATTGCCGCGCGCGCCCGGCCGGCGCGCCGCGGCCCCGGATGCGCGGCTGGATGTGGTTCGTCGTGCTGTGGGCGGGCGGCGTGCTCGGCGCGGTCACGCTCGGCTACGCGTTCAAGCTGTTCATGAACCTGACGCTGTTTGCGGTGAAGTAAGCGGCGCGGCCTGTATCGCCTCCACACGCCTCGCGCATCCGTCGATCAACCGGCGGATGCGCGGTCCCCCCGCGACGGTACGGACCGTGCGCACCCATCGCACGACGCCGAGCTTCGATCTAGCCATACCGAACCTGCGGCCGATGGCCTGAACCGCTGGCCCGCTGCATCCCGGCCGTGCGGCGCTACGCCGAATCGGCCAGCCACTGCGCCACGCGCGCGACGAGCCGGTCGGCGTCGTCGAAGCACTCGACGCCCGCGACCTGCGGCGCGTCGCAAATCGTGAATACCGGCTTGCCCCACTGCAAGCCGAGCGCGATTTCGGACAGCGTGCCGAGACCGCCGCCGACCGCGATCAGGCACAGCGACGCGCGCGCCACCAGCGCGTTCCGCGTGATGCCGAGCCCGGTCGGCAGCGCGACGCTCAGATACGGATTCGCGAGCGTCGCGTCGTCTTCGGGCAGCAGCCCGATCGCACAGCCACCCGCCGCATGCGCGCCGCGCGCGGCGGCTTCCATCACGCCCTGCTTGCCGCCGCCGACGAGCGCGACACCCGCCGTCGCCAACGCATGGGCGAGCCATTCCGCGACGCGCATCTGCTCGTCCGTCGCGTCGCGCGGGCCGATCACGCCCACCGGCATCCGATGCCGGCGCACGCCGTTCTGCCGCTGCGCCAGCCGCGCGAGCTGATCCCGCGCCGCCCCCGACCATTCAATGCCGCCGTTGCCGAACAAGGCCTTCCCCCAGTGCAAGAACGCAGGTGCAGATGGCGGTCAGCACGATCGACAGCACGGCCGCCTGCGAAAAATCGGTTTGCCCGTCCGACAGCTTCAGATACATCAGCAGCGGCAGGATGTTGATCTGCGTGCCGGCCAGCGCGAGCGCCGTGCCGTACGTGCCGAGCGCGATCGCGGTCACGAGGCACCAGGCGGACATGATCGACGGCCACAGCTCGCGCCACGCGACGTCGAGCCACGCGCGCCACGGCCGCGCACCGAGCGTCAGCGCCGCTTCGAGCGGCCGCCGGTCGAAATTCGCGAGGGCCGGATAGATCATCAGCGCGACCCGCGGAATCAGGTAATACGCATAGGCGAAGGCGAGCCCCGGCATCGTGTAGATCGCGCCGCCGATCGCGTTCGGATCGGCGCCCAGCGCCGCCAGCAGCATGGTGACGAAGCCCGCGCGGCCGAACGCGAGGATGAAGCCGTACGCGATCACGAGGCCGGAGAACGCGAGCGGCACGCCGAGCAGCGCCAGCGACCAGTGGCGGCGGGCCGGCGACTGGCCCGCCAGCACGAAGGCGAGCGGCACGCCCACGCCGACCGACAGCGTCCCGGCGCCGACGCCCAGCGCGAGCGAGCGGGCGATCGCAGCGGCGACGAGCGGGTCGCGCAGCACCGCCGCGAATGCCCGCCCGCCGTCCGCACAGGCGGCGTCGACCAGCGCGGCGAGCGGCAGCACGAAGCACACCGCGAGCAACGCGGCCGCGGGAAGCGCGCCGAAGCGGCGCAGCACGCCGCGTTCCGGTAACGAAGCCTGCATCGCGAGCCCCTTAGTTGCCGAGCGTGGCCTGCGACCACAGCTGGTCGACCTCGGCCTTGCGCGCGGCCGCCTTCGCGACATCGAGCGGGCGAACCTGCGGCGCATTCGGCAGCTTCGCCGCGACGTCCTGCGCCACCGGCGTGCCGGGCACGGCCGGACGCACGTAACCCTGCGCGAACAGCGCCTGGCCGACGTCGCTCATCACGAGGTTGAGCCACAGCTGCGCGGCGGACGGATTCGGCCCGTTCTTCACGAGACTCATCGCATACGGCGCCGACACGCTGCCGTCCTGCGGAATCACGACGTCGGCCGCGTCGCCCATCCCGTCCGCATACTTCGCCTTCAGGCCGTCGTTCTCGTAGCCGATCAGGATCGGGATCTCGCCCTTCACGAATTTCGCATACGGCGTCGTGCCTTCGACGCGCAGCACGTTGCCCGCGCGCTTGAGCTTGCCGAAGAATTCGGCGCCCGGTTTCGGATTGTCGACGCCGCCGCCGTTCGCATACGCGGCCGCGAACACCGCGACCTGGCCCTGCCCGGTCGAACGCGGGTCAAGATAGACCACGGCGTTGCGGTACTCGGGCTTCAGCAGATCGGACCAGCGCTGCGGCACGTCCTTCACGAGCTTCCGGTTGACGAGGAACGCGATGTTCAGCGAATGCACGGCGAACCAGCGGCCGTCGGCCGCGCGGAACACGCCCGGCAGCTTGTCGAAGTTGATCGGCCGGAACGGCGCGACGACGTCCTTGGCCGCGGCGTCGAGCGCCGACGCCGCGAAGTAGTACGCGGTATCGGCCTGCGGACGGCGGCGCGACTTGTCCAGCGCGACGACGGTGGCCGCGGAGCCGATGTCGTTGTACGTGATTTCGACCTTCGGGTAGCGCTTGCGGAATTCGGCGAACAGCGCCTTCCAGTTCGCCCATTCGGGGCCGGTGTCGAACGACACGACGAGCCCTTCGTCGGCGGCCTTCGCATACAGCGCGTCCTCGCCCGGATACAGCGGCGCCGCACGCGCAGCCGCGCAGGAAAGCGCCGCGAGCGCGCACAGTGCGAGTACGCGCGCACGCATGCCTTTCACGAAAAGGGAACCTGCAGACATGGTGAATCTCCGTTGAACGAAAGGGGTCATGGCGCGTCCGGCGACGCCGGCAGCACGGGCAACACGAGCAGATGGCGCGGATCGATCGCGATGCTGCGGGCGGCGGGCTCGCGCCCCTCGCACAGCAACGGGTCGGACGCTCCGTGCGGATGAAAGTCGTAGCGCTGCGTCGCGCCGAGGTAGCGCACGTGGCCGGGACGGCCGTCGAGCCGGTTCACCGTGTGCGTCGGCGGATCCGCCTGCACGTGCTCGGGCCGCACCAGCACCGCGATTTCGGCGCCGGGCCGGTGCGCGCCCGTGTCCGCGTGCAGCGTCGCGAAGCGCACGTCGACGGCGCCGTGCGCGAGCACACGGCCGGGCAGCAGCGTCGAATGCCCGACGAAGCGCGCGACCTGCGCGCTCGCGGGACGCTCGTACAGGTCGCGCGGCGTGCCGGCCTGCAGCACGCGGCCGCCGTCGACGATCGCGACGCGATCCGCCATGCTCAGCGCCTCGTCCTGGTCGTGCGTGACGAACAGCGTCGTCGCGCCGCACGCGCGCTGCAGCATGCGGATCTCGTCGCGCAGCTGGTGGCGGATGCCGGCATCGAGCGCGGCGAGCGGCTCGTCGAGCAACAGCAGCTTCGGCTCGATCACGAGCGCGCGCGCCAGCGCGACGCGCTGCTGCTGCCCGCCCGAAAGCATCGCCACGCCGCGCGTCGCATGCGCGGCCAGGCCGACCCGCTCGAGCATGTCGAGCGCGCGCTGGCGCCGCGCGCCGGCCGCGACGCCGCGCATCCGCAGCCCGTACGCGACGTTGTCGACGACCGACAGATTCGGAAACAACGCGTAGTGCTGAAACACCATCCCGACTTCGCGCCGCCATACGGGCACGCCGGCCACGTCGTCGCCGCCGATCGCAATGCGGCCGCGCCAGCCGTCGAGCAGGCCGGCGGCGAGCCGCAGCAGCGTCGACTTGCCGGAGCCGCTGCGCCCCATCACCGCGAGCAGTTCGCCCTGGGCGGCGGACAGCGTGACGCCGTCGATGCCGTGACGCGCACCGGGATACTGGAAACTGACGTGTTCGAATTCGAGGCTCATGGCTGATTCACTTCAGGCGTTGCATGGTGCTGGTGGACACGAGCGTCGCGAGCACGGCGAGGACGAGCAGCACGACGGTCGCCGCGCAGGCCATCCCCGTCGCGCCGTAGAACGCCTGCAGCAGCACGATGGGATAGTTCCGGTAGCGAAAACCGGCGATCAGGTTCGAGATCTGGAATTCGCCGATCGACAGCGCGGCCACCATCACCAGACCGGAAAACAGGCTGTGCCGCAGGTTCGGCAGCACGATCGTGAAGAACTGGCGCAGCGGCGTCGCGCCGAGCGTCGCCGCGCAGGCCTCGAGACGCGCAAGCCCGAGATGCCGCAAATCGCTCAGCAGCGTCTGCAGCAGATACGGCAGCGTCAATACCGCATGCGCGGCGATCATCAGCGGCAGCGTGCCGAGCCAGGGCAGCGTGTCGCCGCTGAAGATCACGATGTAGCCGAAACCGAGCGTGAGCGCCGGCACGGCGATCGGCATCAGCATCACGATGCGCGTCGCGAGGCCGCCGCCGGCCTGCGCGCGATGATGCAGCGCATACGCGAGCGGCAGCCCGATCGTCGCGTTGAGCGCGCAGCAGGCCAGCGCGACCATCAGGCTGACGCCGAACGCTCGCGTGAAGCCCCGGTTCGCGGCCAGATCGGTGAACCAGTGCGCGGTGAAGCCGGCGGGCAGCAGCGTATTGGTCCACGACTGGCCGACCGAGCCGACCAGCAGCAACGCGATCGGCAACAGCAGGTAGAGGCCGAACGCGGCGACGAGTGCCTGCAGCAACAGCCGGCCGATGCGGGGGCGCGCCGCTTTGCTACGACGAATCGGAACACCGTCGGCCAATGCCGGGACGGATGACGGATGCATGACACACTCGCTGACGATGGGGGAGGACCGCGCGCAATGCCCGTCGGAACGGGCTCGTGGGCGTTGTCGGAACCCGCGCAGTGTGCGGATTCGACATGGCACCGTCATGAAAAAAACGTACAAAGACGGCATCGATCCATGCGAGAACGGAACAGCAGCCGATGAAACACCTGTATCCGAACGTCGCGGAACTGCACGCATTCGTCGCGTCGGCGAAATACCTGAACTTCTCGTACGCGGCACGCGAGCTGGGCCTGACGCCCAGCGCGGTCAGCCGGCAGATCGCCAGCCTCGAGGCGCTGTTCGGCGTGAAGCTGTTCGTGCGCGAAGGACGCGGCCTCACGCTCACCCGCGCGGGCGAGGTGTATCACGCACGCGTCGTCGCGCCGCTGCGCGAGATCGGCAATGCGTCGATCGAGCTGCTGAGCGCCCGCGAGAACCGCGACCTGCTGACGATCGCGAGCGTCCCGACGTTTACGACCAAGTGGCTGCTGCCGCGGCTCACGCGCTTTCTCGCCGGCGCGCCGGGCGTCACGCTCGGCTTTCGCCGCCATCTCGCGCCGGGCGACCCGTTTCCGTTCGGGCTCGATGCGGCGATCCGCTATGGCGACGGCGCATGGGAAGGCGTACGAAGCGACTATCTCGACGGCCGGACCTTCGTGCCAGTCTGCACGCGCGAATTCGCGGAGCGGCATGCGCTGCGCGGCCCCGCCGACGTCGCGACGGCGCCGCGCCTGGTGCACGAACAGGCGGAGAGCGCATGGTCCGAATGGGCGCAGCGCCACCACGCGACGCGGATGAATGCGCTGGCCGGCGCCCGCTTCGAACAGTATTCGGTGCTGATCCAGGCCGTCCAGGCCGGGCTCGGGATCGCCCTGGTGCCGCGCTTCCTGATTCTCGACAATCTCGCGGCCGGCACGCTGATCGAGCCGTTCGACGCCCCGGTCGACCTGGACGCGCAGGGGCACTATCTCTGCTACGCGCCCGAACGCCTCGCGACCAGCGACGCGCTGCGGCGTTTCCGCGAGTGGATGCTCGACGAAGCGACGCAGGGTTGATCGACGGCGAGCGCCGGAGCGGTCGCCATCGGCGTCCGGGCGACCGGACGCGGGCTGGCGTATCCGGTGCCGGACGCCGCGCGACGGCGGCATCCGGCCCGCGCAAGGTCAGCGATCGATACCGAGCCCCGGCAGCACGCGCGTGTTCTCGGCGACGACCGCGTGCAGCAGCTTCGGATCGGCGCCGAGCAGCCCGAGGATCGTCGGCGCGACCTGCTTCGTGCCGACCAGATCGCTCACGCTGCGCGCGCGCTGCAGGCCCGGATACGACACCAGCAGCGCGAGATGGCTGTCGTCCGGCGCGTTGCCGCCATGCTCCTCGTCCTTCTTCGTGCTCGACGTGTAGATCACGCCCGGATTCGGCTGCACGATGAGGTCCGGCGTGCGGCCGTTGGCCGGGTCGCCGAACCGCTCGGCCAGCGCCGCGCCGTACAGGATGTACGCCTGCGGGCCGTCCGCGCAGATGCCCGGCGCGTTGCAGCCGAGGTTGGCCTGCAGCGAGCGCACCACGGCCGTGCGCTGGCCGCGGTCGCGCAGCCAGATCAGGCCGACGTCGTCGGTCTGCACGAAGCCCGTGCCGGCGAGGCCCGAACCGTCGTTCGGGTTGCCCGTCGTCGTGTTGTTCTGGCCGAAGTTGCCGTTCGGATCGAGGTAATCGTTCGCTTCGAGCAGCTTCGTCAGCGTGTCGCCATTCTTCACGAGCTTGGTGCGATCGGTCGGCGACTGGCCGTGCTTCGCGGTGACGATCACGGCCGTCGACGTGTACAGGTTGCGCTGCTTCAGCTCGGCGACGATGTGGCCGATCGCGCCGTCGACGTAGGTGATCGCATTCGCGACCTGGCCGTTCGGCGTGAAGTTCGCATCGAGATAGCCGCCGCCCTTCGCGACCGGCGCCTTCTGCGCGACGCTGAGCGTCTGGAAGTTCGCGCCGAACAGCGTCGGCACCGGCGCCGTCCTGGCGCCGGTCGAATCGCGGCCGTCGATCTGGTTGATCAGCGCCTGCACGTGCAGGTTGTCGAAGCGCGCGGTGTGCGAATAAACGTCGGTGTACGGGCTGTTGGTGGCCGGGTCGATCGAGTTGATCTCGGTGCGCATCAGATCGTCGACGCCCGTGCCGGACGGGCCGTTCAGCCAGTCGTAGCCCCACGCGTGCTTGTCGGCCCACGCGGTGTACGCGTTCGGCACGCCGGCCTTGACGGCCTCGAACACCGTGTTGGTCTTCAGGTAATCGTGCGGGTAGACCGGCACGCAGCGGCCGCCGACCTTCGCGTGCGGAATGGCCTGCGGGTTGAACGCGCCGCCGCCGTCGAGGTGCACGAGCGCGCCGCCGTTCATCGCGTCGATGCCGGTCGTCTCGTCGAACACCACGTTCCAGCCCTGCTTGCCCGAGCAGGTCGTGTCGCTCGGCGCGTACAGGTTGCGGTCGTAGGACACGTCGTAGAACAGGCCGGCCGTCTTCGGCGAGCCGCCCGTCACGAGCGCGGCGAGGCCCGGGAACGAGTCCGACAGGCCGGGCGTGTACGCATTCGTATAGGTGACGCCGCTTTGCGCGAGCACCGCGAGGTTCGGACACGTGTTCGCGCCGATGCAGCGCGCGAGATCCTGCTCGTGCAGGCCGTCGACGCTGATCAGCAGCACGTGCTTCGCGACGCGCCGGCCATGGCTGCCGTCGTCCTGCTGCGCTGCCTGGGCGCTGGCGCTCGCGAGCGCCAGCGCGCCCGCCACCATCACCGCGACGTTTCGTTGCTTGGCGAATCTGGAAATCATCACCCCACCTCATCGATTGACGTTGAACCGCATGACTTGCCGGAAGGCGCGCAAAATATGGCCGGCTCGTGCGGCGGTCCGATGAAGCGGGGCTTTCTGTTGTCTGTCAAACGTAACCAATCGCAAGCGGCATCGGACGGTCGCGATGCGCCGCGTCGGCCGCCGCGCGTGCACGCGGCCGGATTTTTGTCGGACTTGGCGCGCGACTATTGGCGTGTAATAAAGGGTTTTCCCTGACCCGGAGCACGAGTATGTCGACCCTGGAAGCGCTCAGGTTCGTGCTGGACGATGCACGCACCCCCGAAATCATTCGCCATCACGTCGTCGACGCGCTGCAGTACGCGTTGCGCAATTACGGCCAGGTGTTCACGGCCAAGGAAGTCGAATGGCTGACGCAGTGGGACGATGCGCGCCTGCCGCTCGCCGCGAGGAAGGAACTGGACAAGCGCGAACCGGCGCTCGACGGGCGCTGACGCCGCACGGGCCGCGCCGCGCGATCGTGCGCGGCGCGGCCGCGTCGAACGACGCGCGGCCGCTTGCTTGCCGCGTTACTGCAGGCCGAAATCGACGCGCGTCGTCGCGCCCTTGTCCTCGATGCCCTTCGCATCGAGCTTCGGCGCGACGACGAACATCCGGCTCGAATCGATCTTGCCGTCGAGGTACTGGCGCACCGCCTGCGCACGCTGCTGCGCGAGCGCGCGCAGCGCGTTGTCGTCGGCCGGCGCGTGATCGGCGAGCGCCTTCTTCATGTCCGCATCCGGCAACGTCTTCTGCAGGCCGACCAGGTTGCGCGGCTTCTTGAAATCGGCCGCCTTGTACGCGCGCGTCAGGTATTTGTCGTACTCGGCCGGCGCGACCTTCACCGTCATCGGGTCGACGCTCTCGCCCTGCCCGATCACGTCCTTGAGCTTCTGCTGACGAACCAGCCGGTCGACATACACGTCGCGCAGCCCCGGCGTGTCGACGGCCGGATCGACGCGGCCGATCAGGTCGAGCCGGATCGACGGCTTCTCGGTCAGCATCTTCGCGACGGTGTCGAGCTTCTTCTGCTGCGCGTCGCTGAGCGCGTACGAGCCCGGCGCGAACTCGACGTAGCCGAGATCCTCGCCGCCGCTGCCGCCGAACGCATGCGACAGCAGCGTGAACGGCGACGTCACCGCCTTCGCGATCAGGTTCAGCACCGCGCGCCAGATCAGCCCGCCGATGCTGAACTCCGGATTCGACAGCGAGCCCGACACCGGCAGGTTCACGTCGATCTCGCCGCGCGTGTTCTTCAGCAGCGAGATCGCGAGCTTCACCGGCAGCTTGGTCGCCGTGTCGTTCTCGACGTGATCGCCGAACGTCAGCTGGTCGATGAAGATATGGTTGTTCGCCTGCAGCTGGTCGTTGGCGAGCTGGTAATGCAGGTCGACGTTGAGCTTGCCCTTCGTGATCGGGTAGCCGGCGTACTTCGCCGAATACGGCGTCAGGTTCGTCAACTCGACGCCGTGCGCGGTGGCGGTGAGGTCCAGCGCCGGCTTGTCGATCAGCGGGTTCACCGAGCCCCTGATCGAGATCGGCCCGTTGCCGGCCAGGTTCGCGGCGACGTCGACCGGAGCCGACGTCGTCGAATCCGTGCCGAACGCGCCGACCGTGCCCTTGATCGCGACGAGGTTCGCCGTGTAGTTCGGCTTGATGAAGTTGTCGGTGTAGGTCACGCGGCCGTTTTGCAGCACCAGCTCGCCGAAATGCATACGCACCGGATTCTGCGGCGGCGGCGCGGCCTTCACGATCACCGTCGCCGCTGCGGCGGACGGCGCCGATGCCTGCCGCGCGGCCGCGGCCGACGCCGCCTGCGCGGCGGCCGGCGGCGTCACGCCGGGCGACAGCGGCACCGGTTCGCTCTTGCTCGCGTCGCGCGTGAGCGACTGCGCGGGGCCGGTTTCCTTCGCGACGACGTCCTTCAGGTTCAGCCGCCCCTGCGCGTCGAGCAGCACGCGGCCATAGAAGTTCGAGAACGTCACACGCGCGGCGTCGACGTCGGTGCCCTTCTCGTCGTAGTTCACTTTCAGGCTCGACAGCGCGAGCGAGCGCCAGCCGGCGAACGGGTCGGACGTCGCCTTGTCGAGCATCCGCACGTCGACCAGCGCGGCGTCGCCGTGGTAGGTCGCGCGCGGCGCGCCCTTCACCTGCGCGAACGTCAGGTTGCCCTGCGCATTGAGCAGCGCGCTCGCGATGGTCGCGTTCAGCGCGCTGCCGAAGTACGGCTCGAGCGCGGCTGCGTCGAGCCGGTTGCCGTCGATCTTCAGGCCGACTTTCAGCGGCATCGCGGTGACGTCGCCCGACGCGGCGAGCGAGCCCTTGCGGTTCAGCGTCGCCTTCAGGCGCACCGGCAGCGGCTTCGTCAGGTCGTCGCTGATCTGCTGCACCGACAGCTCGAGCGGCTTGATCGCGAGCTTCACCGGGCGCGGCGTCGTCAGGTCCGTGAAGTTCGCGGACGCGTCCTTCACGTTCAGCGCGTCGATCCGGTAATGCCACGCCGGCGCGCTCGCGGCGGCCTTGCGCGCGACCGTGCGCGCCGGCACAGGCGCCGCCGGCCGGGCCGGCTCGCCGAGCGCCGCGAGGTCGATGCTGCCGTCCTTCAGACGCTGCACGTCGAGCGCGAGACCCGTCGTGTCGACGCTCGTGATGTCGGCCGTGCGCGCGCCGACGTCGATCTTCGCGATCTTCGCGCTGGCGTCGCCGAGCGCGATCGCGGGCGCCTTCGCGTCGGGCGTCGCGAGCTTCAGCGCTGTCAGGCTGACCGTGCTGTCGACGACCTGCGCGTCGAGCGGCGTCTTGCCCCAGTCGGCCTTCGCGTTGAGGTTCGCGCCCAGCGTGCCGTCGAGCACGCGCGCGCGGGTCGCATCGGCGAGGTACGGCTGCAGCGCCGGCAGCGCGAGCGCAGCGACGCTCAGCTTCGTGTCGGCCTGCTTCGCCGCGACGCTCACCGCGCCTTCGGCCTTCAGGTCGCCGCCGCGCGACAGCGACGTCGACAGCGTGTATTTCGCCGGCGTCTTGCCCTGCAGCGTGAAGCCGTCGAGCGTCGCGGCGAGCTTCGTCAGCGAGATCGCGGCCGGGGTCGCTGGCGCGCGGTCGTCGAAGTTGAGCGTGCCGCCGTCGATCGCGAAATGGCGGATCGTCAGGTCGAGCGGCGGCGCTTGCTTCGCGGTGGTGTCGGCGTTGGGGGCGGTCGGCGTGCTGGCGGCGGTGACGTTCGCGGCGGCAACGCTCGCCGTGGCGACGCTCGCGGCACCCGATGCGGCCGCGCCCGAGGCTGCGGGCTTTTCTGCTGCGGTCTTGTCCGCTGCCGGCTTCGCCACGGCGGCCGGCTGGCCGCCGAGCTTCTCGACGTTCAGCACGCCCTGCCGGTCGCGCGACAGATCGACGACCGGCTGGTCGATGCGGATCTCGTCGAAATGCAGCACGTTGCGCAGCGGCTCGAGGCCCGCGGCCGCGACGTGCACGCCGCGCGCGGCGAACAGCGGCTCGGACGCGAGGCCGGTCACCTTCGCGTCGTTCAGATCGACGGTGCCCGCGACGCGCAGCGACGGCGTGTCGCCGCTCATCACGAACTTCAGCGTCAGATTGCTGCTCAGCAGGCCGCTCGTGACGACGACCGGCAGCTTCGTCGGCGCATACGAAATCAGCTTCGGCACGTCGAGCCGGTCGAACGTCAGCGTGACTTCGGATTCGCGCGACTGCGCGAACGGCTTCGTGCGGCCGTCGATCGCGATCGGGCTGCCGTCGAACCGCGCGCGCAGCTTCGGCTGCACGAAGATGTCGGTCTTCGACGGCAGCGTCGCGATGAACGGGATGCCGAGCGTCCAGTTGTCGACCACGTGCCGCTCGTTCAGCAGGCGGTCGTCGAAATCGATGCGGCCGTCGTTGACCTGGATGTTCGACACCGAGAACAGCGTCGGCTTGCTGGCCGGCTGCGACGGCGTCGAGAACTTCTCGATCAGGTCGGTGAAGTTCAGGCGCTGCGCGTCGTAGCGGACGATGTGAAAGCGCGGCGAGTCGACGCGCAGTTCGTTGACGATCGGCGCGCCGCGCAGCAGCGACGTCCACGACGGCCGCACCACCAGCTTGCCGATGTCGATGAAGTCGCCGCGGCCGCCGCGCTCGCCGATGTGCACGCCATCGGCTTCGAGGTTCAGCGTGTACGGGTTCAGCGCGATGCGCCGAATCGTCGACGGCCGGTCGAGTTGCTTGCTCAGTTGCTGCTCGGCGAGATGGCGAATCAGCGGCGGCGCGGCGAAGAAACCCAGCAGCCCGAACACGATGACGAAGATCAGCACGCCGATGCCGATGCGCCGGGTCCGACGCGAGCGTGCAATGCCGCCGAGGGCATGGAGGGTCGAGGTTACGGTTTTCTTGTCTGCGCTTGCCATGCTTGAATGCCTCGGGAACACGAGCAAGGCCGCGCCGGTTTTCCGGCGCGGCCTTGCAAGCTATCCCGAAAGTATAGGCCGAGGTGGTGACGGAGCGTCGTTGGGGTGCGGCCGCCACGCCCGCGCATCGGACAGCGGCGGCGCGTGCCCGTTCATTTCCGGACGACGGCGGGCGGCAACCAGGAGCCGTCGGTCGCTTGCGGCTTCGGCGCGTACAGGCGCAGCGCGAGCGCGAAATCGGTGCGCGGCGCCGGCAGCCAGTTGGCCCCGCGCGCGCCGCTCGACGTCGCCGACACGACCACGTCGATCGAGCCGTCGCGGTTGCGGCGCAGCCGCTCGCGATCGCCGAGCGAGCGGCGTGCCGCACCGACGTCGGGCAGCGCGCCGTTGGTCGCATACGGCGTGAGCGTCCAGAAGCCGCGCACCGGCGGCACCGCGCCCGGCGCGAAATGCAGCATGTAGCGGTTCGCGCCGTTCAGCGGCTGGCCGTCGCTGTCGACGCGCACGAGCGCGAGCGTTTCGTCGTCGCGCGTCGCGGTGCCGAACTGCGTGTAGGCCGCGTACGCGCGCAGCGCGTAGTCCTGCCCGTACTTGCCGGCCGTGTCGCCGATCCAGCTCCAGCCGTTCGCGCCCAGCAGGTTCGACGGCGGCGTCGCGAGGCGAGCGCGCGCTTCGGCGACGCCGGCCGTCGCCGCGCTCAGGCGGTCGCCCGTCCACTGCACCGGGTAGCCGGCCGACACGCCGATATCGCTGAGCAGTTCCTGCGCGTGCGCGTCGTCGGCGGGCGGCGGGTTGTCCTGCAGCGCCTGGGCGAAGCGCGTGAAGAACGCCTTCGGATCGAGCGCCGCGACCTGTTCGGCCGGCGTGCCGCCGCTCGCGGCTTCCGACGGCGCGCTGCCCGCATGGACGGCCACCGACGCGCCGCGCGCGGCGCCCGTATACACCGACAGCGGCACCACGCGGATCGCCCGCTGCAATTTCCTCACGTTCGTCAGGTCGCGGCCGCCGCTCGTCTGCAGCCGCACTTCGAGCCATGCGTTGGCCGACGGCACGTCGACGCGCACCGCGCCCTTCGGCAGCGTGCCCTGCCAGTCTTTCGCGACGAAGGCGATCGTTTGCGAGCGCATGGCGCCGCGCGCACCGTGCAAGGCCACGCTCGACGACGACCACAGCACGTTCGTCCACATGTCGAGTGCGCGCGCGTCCCAGTAGCGGCCGCGCGTGTCGGGCAGCGTGACGATCACCGGCTCGGCGCCGACGTCGAGCCAGCCGGTCGAGTCGAGCGTATCGACGCCCGGCAGCGGCGGATTCAGCGCGCCGACCGGCGGCAGCGCCTGCGCGTGGCGCAGCGTGTTGAGCGGCGCCTGGCCCGGCTGCGCGCCGTCCCCGCCGGTCGCGGCTTCCTTCGCGACGTCCATCAGCACGAGCGGATACGCATATATATAGGAGTCGGCGACTTCGGCGCGCATCCAGCCGGTTTTGCGCTGGATCGCATCGGGTTGCGACGCGCATCCCGCCAACAGCGCCGCGATGGCGAGCGACGCGGCGGCGGCGCGTCGCAGAGAAACGGTTTCTCGTCGATTTTCAATCATTGATCACTGGCCGAATATCTTTTTTGTCAGTCAACGCCTTGTTCGACGCATGCTCGGCGCAAGCAAGGCACTTCAGCGGCCCTGATTGCCGTCTCGTCGCGGCGGGCGCTGATGTCAGGCCGGTATCATAGCGCCTAAGGGCATCCCCCAATATGCCGAATAGCAGGCTAAGGTCATTGCGGGGCCGAGGGTCGATCGCGAACCATTATTTTGATATCTCGCTCCGGATCGACATCGCCGCTTGACCTTCCCATCATGGGAATGTCGATACTGATGTCATTCGCGGCACGAACCGTGCCTTTGGGGAATCCGACATGACTGAATCACTCGCGTCCACGGCAACGCACACGATCGAACTCGATATCGACGGAATGACCTGCGCATCGTGCGCCGGCCGCGTCGAGAAGACGCTCGCCAAGGTGCCGGGCGTCGCACGGGCATCCGTGAACCTCGCGACCGAACGGGCAAGCGTGGCCGCCACTATGGACGTCGGTGCGACGCAGCTCGCGGACGCTGTTCGGCAGGCCGGCTACGGCGCGACACCAGTCGCGGCGGAGCCGACCGCCAGCGCGCAGCCGGCTGCGGCTCCTCAGGCTCAGGCTCCGGCCAGCATCGAGCTCGACATCGACGGGATGACCTGCGCATCGTGCGCCGGCCGCGTCGAGAAGGCGCTCGCGAAGGTGCCGGGCGTCACGCGGGCATCCGTCAATCTGGCCACCGAGCGCGCGAGCGTCGACGCCGCGCCGGACGTGTCCGCGTCGCGGCTCGTCGACGCGGTCCGGCAGGCCGGCTACGGCGCGACGCCGGTCGCCGCCACACCCGCGGCCGACCGCGCCGGACCGGCCAGTTTCGAGCTGGACATCGGCGGCATGACCTGCGCGTCCTGCGCGGGCCGCGTCGAGAAGGCGCTGGCCGCGGTGCCGGGCGTCGCGCGCGCGTCGGTCAATCTCGCGACCGAGCGCGCGTCGGTGCAGGCGGCCGGCACGCTCGACGCCGCCGCGCTGATCGCGGCGGTCACGTCGGCCGGTTATCAGGCGTCGCTCGCCGCCGAGGCGCAGGCCGCGGCAGCCGGTCCCGCCGCGGCCGACCCGGCGCAGACCACCGACGCGCGCAAGCGCCGCGACGCGATCCGCGAACGCAATCTCGTGATCGGCGCGGCCGTGCTGAGCACACCGCTCATCGTGCCGATGCTCGTCGCGCCGCTCGGCATCGACGCGATGCTGCCCGGCTGGCTGCAGCTGGTGCTCGCGTCGATCGTCCAGTTCGGTTTCGGCGCGCGCTTCTATCGGGCCGCGTGGCACGCGGTAAAGGCGCGCACCGGCAACATGGACCTGCTCGTCGCGCTCGGCACGTCGGCCGCCTTCGGCCTGAGCCTGTGGATGCTGCTGCGCGAGCCCGCGCATCCGGGCCACCTGTATTTCGAGGCATCGGCCGTGATCGTCACGCTGGTGCGGTTCGGCAAATGGCTCGAAGCCCGTGCGAAGCGCCAGACCACCGACGCGATCCGCGCGCTGAACGCGCTGCGCCCCGATCGCGCGCGCATCGTCGAGCACGGCGTCGAGCGCGACGTGCCGCTCGCCCAGGTGCGCGTCGGCACGACCGTGGCGATCCGTCCGGGCGAGCGCGTGCCGGTCGACGGGCGCATCGTGTCGGGCCGCTCGCACGTCGACGAATCGCTGATCACCGGCGAAAGCCTGCCGGTGCCGAAGGACGACGGCGATCCCGTCACGGCCGGCTCGATCAACGGCGAAGGCGCGCTCGTCGTCGCCACCACCGCGATCGGCGCGGAGACGACGCTCGCGCGCATCATCCGCCTCGTCGAATCCGCGCAGGCCGAGAAGGCGCCGATCCAGCGGCTCGTCGACCGCGTCAGCGAAGTGTTCGTGCCGTCGATTCTCGGCATCGCCGTGCTGACGCTGACCGGCTGGCTGATCGCCGGCGCCGGCGCCGAAACGGCGATCCTGAACGCCGTCGCGGTGCTCGTCATCGCATGCCCGTGCGCGCTCGGTCTCGCGACGCCCGCCGCGATCATGGCCGGCACCGGCGTCGCGGCGCGCCGCGGCGTGCTGATCAAGGACGCGCAGGCGCTCGAGCTCGCCCAGCGCGCGACCGTCATCGCGTTCGACAAGACCGGCACGTTGACCGAAGGCAAGCCGTCCGTGACGGCCTTCGACGCCGTCGACATCCCGCGTGAGCAAGCGCTTGCTGTGGCAGCAGCCGTGCAGCGCCACAGCAATCATCCGCTCGCGCGCGCGGTGGTCGCCGCGTACGACGCGGACGTCGCCGCGCGCGGCGGCGCAGCCGTGGCGGCCGATGCTGCGGCGGCAACCGACGCGCGGGCGGTCGCCGGACGCGGTGTCGAAGCGCGTGTGAACGGCCGGCTGGTCGCGCTCGGCAGCAGCCGCTGGCGCGACGAGCTGGGCATCGCGGTTCCGCCCGAACTCGGGGCGCGCGCGGCCGAGCTCGAACGCGCGGGCAACACGATTTCGTGGCTGATGCGCGCCGACGCGCCGCGCGCGCTGCTCGCGCTGATCGCCTTCGGCGACACGGTGAAGCCGGGCGCGCGCGACGCGATCGCGGCGCTGTCGGCGCGCGGCGTCGCGAGCGTGCTGGTGACGGGCGACAACCGCGGCAGCGCGGCGGCCGTCGCGGCGGCGCTCGGGATCGATGAAGTGCATGCGCAGGTGCTGCCCGACGACAAGGCGCGCGTGGTCGCCGAGCTGAAGCGCACGCATGGCGGCGTGGTGGCGATGGTCGGCGACGGGATCAACGACGCGCCGGCGCTCGCCGCGGCCGACGTCGGCATCGCGATGGCGACCGGCACCGACGTCGCGATGCATACGGCCGGGATCACGCTGATGCGCGGCGATCCGACGCTCGTCGCCGACGCGATCGACATCTCGAAGCGCACCTACCGGAAGATCCAGCAGAACCTGTTCTGGGCGTTCGTGTACAACCTGATCGGCGTGCCGCTGGCGGCGCTCGGTTGGCTGAATCCGGTGATCGCGGGCGCGGCGATGGCGTTTTCGAGCGTCAGCGTCGTGACCAACGCGTTGCTGTTGAGGAGATGGAAAGGCAAGGCGCGGTGATGTGGCGCGGGGCGAACACGGGGGCCTTCATCCGCCCGCTTCGCACCGCGCAGGGTTCAACGGCTTCGACGAAGCCACGAACGATACGCGGCGATCACGACCAACATCGCGCCGTCGACCATACCCGGCAACGGAAGCGGGTTCGTCCACTTGTCCATGTCGGTGCTGCGCGCGTAGTACGGCGGACCGTCGCCGTACGCCGCATTGAGACTGATTGCGTTGAACGCACAAGTCAGCAGGATGGCAATCAGCAGCGCCATACCGATCGAGATGCGCAACGGGCGTTTTCGCATATCAGTATTGAACCGTCCGTGGGACGTGGCATTCCGGGGCGTCTTTCGTTGCGGCCACGATTTCTCGAACGCATGGCCGATGCATCACGCTTCCTTCCGGAATGGAATGGAATGCGAACGCCGAGCCGTCGTTGGGGGAATCCCCGCCGCTACTCCTGAACGACCGGCTTGAGCAATGTGGTCGTGATCGGTACGAAGCCGCACGCCCGATAAAGCGCACGTGCAGCCGTGTTGTGATTGAACACCGACAGTCCGATCTCCGTGACGCCATGACGGCGCGCCTCGGCCTCGAGCGCATCGAGCGCGCGCGTCGCCCAGCGCTGACGGCGCCGGGACGGGACGATGTCGAGGTCGTAGATGAACAGCGTGCGGTTCGGCCCTTCGGCGACGATCGCGTACCAGAGATCGCCGACCGTATCGCCGGTGGCGGTGTCGATCAGTTGGACGAGCGTCTGGCCGGGGGTGAGCAGGCCGTCGGGCAGCAGCGTATCGAAGCAGGCGCGGGCGCGGCTGGCCGCATCGTCGATCGCGTTCTGGCCGGAGGACACGAGGTCGCGCGCGTAGCCGTCGACGGCGCGCGTGCGGTATGCATGGAATTCGCCGGCCGTCATAGGCCGCATCTGCAGCATGGCTCGGAGGTCGCGAAGCAAGTCGGACTTCCAGTGTAGCGGGACGGTCGCACCGGCGCGCGATGCGGCGGCGGAAAACGGGCAGGCAGGTGCGGCGAGCGCCGCGCCGAATCAGCGAATCAGCGAATCAGCGAATCAGCGAATCAGCGAATCAGCGACGGTACAGGACGATCGGCGCCAGGTTCGCACGACGCATACGCTCGACTTCGGCGTGACGCGCGGCGTACGAATAATCGGTGTCGAGCGGGAGGTGCGGGGAGACGAACAGGTCGTCGATCTTTTGCAGCAGGGCGAGAATGAAGCTCATTTGAGACTCCTGACAAAGTGCGCTAGGGTTTTCCCTTAGACGGCTTCCATTCTAAGGGTTTTCCCTGAACTCCGCCAGCGTTACGCATCAATTCGTCGCACCGCTGTAGTCGTCTCACGACGCCGTAATACGGCGATCGTTGCCCGGCGTGGCGTTGCAGGTAGGGTCGGACTGCTTAGCGGGTTCGACGCACGCGCTTCGCGGCCGCGGCCTCGCGATTCGCATTGCGCTGGAGCCGGTCGACTTGCGACAGCAGCGCCTCGTGGCGGTCCGCGAGGGTCATCAACGTCGCCTGCTGCGCCGACAGATCGGCCGCCAGCCGATCGATTCGCTGTTGCCGGACATCGAGGTCCTGTTTCAGCTGCGCGATTTGCCGGGTTTGCAACACCAGCGCGACGAGCCCCGCGCACACGACGACCGCCAGCGTCAGCAGCAGCCGGTTGACACGGCGCATCTCGCGATCGGCAACCTGCTTGATGCCGGCCGTGTCGGACTGCAACGCGGCGAGCCGCTCGGACAGCGGACGCAGATGAACGTCGGGATCGAAGGCCGACGACTTCTGCCCGGCCGGTTGCGCGCGATCGGCCGACGGCTTCGTCACGAACGACGCCGCGGACGCCACCGGCGGCACGGCCGGCTGCGTCGGCGCGGCGGTGCGCGGCGCATTTCCGGCGCTCGTCGCAATCGCGGCAGCGGCGGGAGCGGCCGGTTTGGCTGGCTCGACCGACGCCTGCCGTTCAGCGGATGGCGCAACGTACTCGGGCATCGTTGAAGACGGGACCGAAGCCGAAGCCGGCTCCGCGGTCGCAACAGACGCCTGCGCTTCCGGCGTGCCGCTCGCTGCCGTCGTTTCGCGCGCACCGCTCGCTGCGCGCCGCTTGCCGCCCGACGACGCGCGGCGCGCCCTGCTGCTCTGGCCGCGCGTCCGCTCTGCTTCGTCGCGTTGGTCCGGCGTGCCCGCAAGTTCCGCATCGTTAGCGGATTTCACGGGCGGTTCAGCGGCGGCCGCATCGGCAACTGCGCTGGCAGTCTCGGTCGCAAGCCCCGCAGCCGTTACGGCCTCGGCGGCGGTTTCCGGCACGCCGCCGGCCGGAGCTTGCGCGCCGTCGATCGCCGGCTCGCTAATCGCAATCGCACCGACGTCAGCGGGTTGCCGTACGTCGGCTGCCTTCGTTGCGTGGGGGTCGACCGTGTGCACGACATCCGCGTCGCGCGTATCGCCATGTCGCACCGCAGGCGACGACCCCAGTTCCGATTCCGCCGACGCGGCAACGTCTCCATCACGCATCGCGGTCGCACCGATCGCGCTGGTGGCACCAAACCCGTCCAGCGTCGCCTGCCGCCCGGCGTCCTCGCTGTCCGCCGTGGCCGCTGCCGCTCGTGCGTCCGCCGACGTATCGTCACGCGCAGCGCCCGCCCCACGCGCAGCCGGCTCGAGCACCGGATCGCCGAACAGGTCGAGCGTAACTTCGTCCCGCGACGCATCGCCAGCCGGCGCGTTGGCCGGCCGCGCGGATGCCTTGGCAGCGCTATCCGCGGCAGCCGCGGCCGAGCGCGAACGAGTCGAAGAACGGTTGGAGTCTGACGCATCGCCGGCCGGCGCGTTGGCCGGCCGCGCAGAGGCATTAGCGGCGCTATCCGCGGCAGCGGCGGCCGCGGCCGAACGCGAACGAGTCGAAGAACGGCTGGAACGGGAACGCGGCACGGAAACGGATTCGGTCATGGAGTCGGATGACGGGTCGCGCCAGCGGCGCCGGATGTCGAACGGAATCGGTGACGGCCATTGTCGCATGACCAAATGTCGATCCGGCCGCTGCGCCGACGCGCTCGACCGACGTTCATTCGTCGCCCGCCAACCCGTTGCCTTCGTCGAATCGCGTCACGCACGGCAACCCGCGCAGCTTGTCGCAGATCGCGCGGAATTCGAGGTCCGACACGCGCGCGAGCGCGATGCGGACTTCGTCGTGCTCGCCCGTTTCGTCGGCGCGCTGCACGATGAACTGCTTCACGCGCGCGCTGTCGGGGCCGAGCGCCGCGTGCAGCGAATCGAACGTCAGCGCGCCGCTCACCACCGTCAGCGCGAGCTGCCGGCGCTGCCGCACCGTGAAGTAGCGCCGCTCCAGCGGCTTGATGCCGGCGAGGATGATCAGAATGATGATCGTCGCGGAAATCGACGCGACGTACAGGCCGCCGCCGACCGCGAGCCCGATCGCCGCGACCGACCACAGGCTCGCGGCCGTGGTCAGCCCGCGCACGATCTCGCCGCGCAGCAGGATCGAGCCGGCGCCGAGAAAGCCGATGCCCGACACGACCTGCGCGGCGATCCGCGACGGGTCGAGCACGACGTGCTCGCGGCCGAGCACATCCGCAAACCCGAACGCCGACACGATCATGATCAGCGTCGAGCCCACGCACACCAGCATGTGCGTGCGCAGGCCGGCCGCCCACGACAGCCGCTCGCGTTCGAAGCCGATCACACTGCCGAGCGCGGCCGCGAGCACCAGCCGCATCACGAGTTCCAGATTGCCGAGCATCGGATTTATCTCCTTTTTTTGCTGCCGGCGCCGCGGAATGTTTTATCCTTGGCCTCGGTCGCGCCGGTCCACCGGGCCGCGCCGACACGTTTCGATCCCAGCGCACAACCCCGTCATGTCCGTTTCCGACTCCGCTTCCGCCCAGGCCGCCCAGTTGCGCGACCATTTTGCGCACGTCATCTTGCCGATCTGGCAGGGTCCAGGGTTCGACCGCACGTTGCGGCTGCCGTTCGAGGCCGTCGATCCGGTCACCCATGCGCCGCTGCCCGTCACGCGGTATCGCGCGATGGCCTGTGCGCGGCAACTGTTCGTGTTCGCGCAAGCCGGTCACACCGCGCACGCGGCCACGCTGTTCGATTCGCTCTGCAGCCGCTTTCGCGACCCGCAGCACGGCGGCTGGTTCTACAGCATCGACGCGCAGGGCGCGCCGCTCGACACGACGAAGGATCTCTACACCCATGCGTTCGTCGTGTTCGCATGCGCGGCATGGCATGCGGCGTCGGGCGACGCCGCGGCACGCACGGTCGCCGAGCAGACCGCCGCGCTGATCCAGGACCGCTTCGCGCCGCAGCCGCGCGCCGCGCTGCTCGATGCCGCGCGCCACGCCGATTTCTCGTCGTCGGGCAGCGGCGCGCTGCAGAATCCGCTGATGCATCTGACCGAAGCATGGCTCGCGGCCGCCGATGCGTTCGGCGACGCGGCGTTCGACGATGCGCTGGCGCGCACCGCGCAGGCGGTCGAGCGCACGTTCGTCGATCCCGCGACCGGCTGCGTCGCCGAGCTGCCGCTCGGTGCGTCCAGCAACCGTTTCGAGCCCGGCCATCAGTTCGAATGGTTCTATCTGGTCGATGCGGCCGGCGCGCGGCTCGCGCATACGGGGCTGCGCGACGCGCTCGGGCGCGCGTTCGCGTTCGCGCAACGGCACGGCGTCGATGCGCAGACGGGCGCCGTGTGCGCGGCGCTCGACGCGCACGGCGCATGCATCGACGGCACCCAGCGGATCTGGGCGCAGACCGAATACCTGCGCGCACTCGCGACGCACGGCGACACGCCGGCCGGCGCGCCGCTCGCGCAGCAGATCGCGCGCTTCGCCGCGCGCTTCCTGCTGCCGCGCGGCTGGATCGAATGCAAGTCGGCCGACGGGCAGGTGTCGCGCGCCGACATGCCGTCGACCACGCCCTACCACCTCGCGACCGCCTACGCGGCGCTGCCCGCCGCTTCGTAAGCGGCGTCGGCCGGCGACGGCGACACCGCGGCGCGCTCGTCGCGCACCGCACGCTGCGCACGCGCGTCGCCCAGTTCGAACACCGACACCGCGCGCATCAGCTGCGCGGTCTGGTCGTTCAGCGACGACGCCGCCGCCGCGACCTGCTCGACCAGCGCCGCGTTCTGCTGCGTCAGCTGATCCATCTGCGTGACGGCCTGGTTCACCTGCTCGATGCCGACGCTCTGCTCGACCGATGCGGACGTGATTTCCGTCATCGTCTGCGCGACGCGCGTGATCGACGTCGATACCGTGCGCATCGCCGCGCCCGCGCGCTCGACGAGCTCCGAGCCGCCGTCGATCTGCGCGACCGATTCCTCGATCAGCGCCTTGATCTCCTTCGCCGATTGCGCGCTGCGCTGCGCGAGCGAGCGCACTTCGCCCGCGACCACCGCGAAGCCGCGGCCCTGCTCGCCCGCGCGCGCCGCTTCGACCGCCGCGTTCAGCGCGAGGATGTTGGTCTGGAATGCGATGCCGTCGATCACCGAGATGATTTCCGCGATGCGCCCCGAACTGTGCGCGATCCCGCGCATCCGGTCGATCACGCTGTCGACCACGCTGCCGCCCTGGCGCGTCGCGTCGAGCGCCGCGTCGGCCAGCGCGCTGGCCGCGCGTGCGCTGTCCGTGTTCTGACGGACGGTCGCGGTCAACTCCTCCATGCTCGCCGCGGTTTCCTCGAGCGACGCGGCCTGCGTGCCGGTGCGCGCGGACAGGTCCGCGTTGCCGCCGGCGATCTCGCCCGCGCCGACGTGGATCGCATCCGACGCGTGGCGCACGGTGCGCACGGTGTCGGCGATGCTCGCCTGCATCGCGGCGAGGCCGCGCAGCATCCGGTCGATCTCGAACACGCCGCCCGCGCGCACGGCTTCGTCGAGTCGCCCTTGCGCAATCCGCTCGAAATGGCGGCCGGCTTCGTCGAGCGGCGCGACCACCGCGCGCCGCGCGCCCCCGTAGATGGCGGCACTCGCCGCGAGCATCGCGACCAGCAACACGATGCCGACCCACTTGAACCATTGCATCCCGCCATCGATCGTGGCGAGCGCCGTGCGGCTCGACGCGCCGCCGTAGTCCGCGAAACGATGTAGTTCCGCGATGTAGGCGTCCTGGAAGCCTTGCGTCGGCTGGTCGAGAAACGCCTGGATGTTGCCGGCGTCGAGGAACTGCACGAGTTCGCCGAGCGCGCCGCGCAGCGCGCGATAGCGCTCGGTGAGCGCCGCGACGCGCGCGCGGTTGGTGTCGTCGACCGGCGGCGCGGCCGCGAGACGCGCGAATGCGCTGTCCGCTTCGGCGAGCGACGCGCTGGCATGACTGATGATGTCGTCGGGCTTGGGGCCGCCGCGCACCATCCGCGTGCCCGCACGCGACAGGTTCACGCGCGCGTCGAGCAGCCGCTCGGTCGCCTGGCTCGCCGCGTCGACCTGCGCGATCGCGACGTTCGACAGATCGTCGACGCCGCTGCGCGTCGACGTGAGCGCCCAGAACCCGAGCGCCTCGATCGCGAATAGAAAGAGGCAAAACACGGTCAGCACGCCGAGCAGACCCGACGCGAGCTTGATTTTTCCGAACATGGGGGAAGATTCCTGGAAGCGGAGGATGGAGCAATGCCTCGGCATTAGCGGCATTTCCGCGTCGGACTTTAGGCCGCCGCGCAGCGGCGCGCACGATTTCCGCCGAATCGGCCGCCGCCGACGGCTTCGCACGCATTCGACGCAATAATCGCGTCGCATCGCACCGGTATTTGCGCGCAATGCGGACGAATTTCCTTGCTTATCCGCAGCCCCCTTCCTAGAGTTCAGCGCAAGCGGACACGCATTGCGAGGCAAGTCGATGACGGACATCACGGACCACGCGCGCGGCGCATTGCGCGCGCAACCGTTCAGCATGCTGCTGGGCACGGAGCTGATGCATATCGGCGACAACGAGGTGTCGCTGTGCCTGCCCGTGCGCGACGAACTGCGGCAGCAGCACGGTTTCGTGCACGGCGGCGTGATGGGCTATCTGGCCGACAATGCGCTGACGTTCGCGGGCGCACTCGTGCTCGGGCCCCGGGTGATCACCGCCGAGTACAAGATCAATTACCTGCGACCGGCCGTGAACGGCACGCTCGTCGCGCGCGCGCAGGTCGTCTACGCGGGCCGGCATCAGGCGACCTGCCAGTGTCACGTGTACGTCATCGACGGCGATCACGAGCGGCTCGTCGCGATCGCGCAAGGCACGATCAATCGTGTCGGCGACGGGAAGATGCCCGAGGCGGTGGCGGAAACGGCTTGAATTGGTTCGGGGTGCGGTTGCTTGCGTGGTCGGCCGCCGGAGACGTGCGCAGTCAACGTTTATCGCTTCGTCGCGGCAAGGTCGACGGCATCGCGCATTTCGCAGATCAGTCGATCGCCCACGCTGCGCAACGTGATGTTGTAGCGGTGCGGATAGACATGCAGCGTAGCCGGAGGAATACGGCGAGGCTCGCCGAACCGCTCGACGAATCGAGTTCAAAGCTCAACCAGCTCGGCCTTGACGCCCCGCGTTGCCTGCCGCGCATCGGTGCTTATACGGGCCCGTTCGCTTGATCGTCCGTCAACGGCAGAAACCGCGGCGCGACGCGTGCGCGAATGTCGCCGTTCGAATCGGTGCGATAGATCGCCCGCGCCACGTTGTGCGGATGCGTCGCGGCTTCGGCCACGCTGAGCACCGGCGCGAAGCACGCGTCCGTCCCTTCGAGCAGCGCGCGCCAGTGCGCGGACGGCTCGCGTGCGAACACCTCCGCGAAACGCGCCTTCAGCGCAGGCCAGCGCGCGCGATCGTATTGCGACGCCGGATCGACGTCCGTCAGCCCCAGGCGCTCCACGAGCAATGCGTAGAACGGCGGCTCGAGCGCGCCGATCGTCACGCATGCGCCGTCCGCGCAGCGATAGACGTCGTAGAACGGCGCGTCGTGGAACAGGCTCGGCTGCGCGCCGTCGAGCTGCCCGTTCGCCCGCGCCCACAGCGCGAGCGAGCCGAGCATCGAGACGATGTCGACGATCGCACCGTCGACCACGCGCCCCGCGCCGCCGGCGCGCACGTCGAGCAGCGCGCAGACGATGCCGAACGCAAGGCCGAGCGCACCGCCCGCGTCGCCGACCACCGTCGGCGGCACGCCCGGCCTGCCTTCGCGCGGCGCGGACAACGACAGCAGGCCCGTCAGCGCCACGTAGTTCAGATCGTGTCCGGCCGCGGTCGCGAGCGGCCCGTCCTGGCCCCAGCCGGTCATGCGTCCATACACGAGCGCGGGGTTGCGGTGCGCGCAGTCGTCGGGCCCGAGGCCGAGGCGCTCCATCACGCCCGGCCGCAGCCCTTCGATGAGCGCGTCGGCCTGCGCAATCAGTGCGAGCGCCGCGTCGCGGCCCGCCGCGCTCTTCAGATCGAGTTCGACGATCGTCTTGCCTTCGCGCAGCAAGTCGCCGTCGCGCGCCCGCAGTGCATCGGGCGCGCTGCTGCGTCCGGCCGGGCGCGCGATCAGCGTGATGCGCGCGCCCATCCCCGCGAGCATCCAGCCGGCGAGCGGGCCGGGGCCGAGACCTTCGAATTCGACGATATGGATGCCGGCAAGCGGCGCGTTCAATGGCATGGCGACCTCGTGGGGATGGGCTCGAAGCAAATGGAGGCGCGCGCGGCAGGCAGACGTGTGCGCCGGGTATGCGTATTCTGACGCGCTTTCGTGCGTGGAAGGCGTCCGATGCGAACGCGCGGCGCGATACGGCGCAGCGAACCACAAACGAAAAGGCCGGCGCCACGACGCCGGCCTGTGCCGTCAGGGAACGATCCAGCACTGCCCCTGGTAGATGCGTGCCGCCGTCGACACGTCGGACATATCGATCTCGACGTAACGGCTGACGACGCGTCCGCTCACGGCAGCATCACGGCGTTTTCCATTGCCCGCCTTCGTAGACTCGCCCCGTCGAATTGGTATTCGTGAGGTCGATCTCGATGCTGCGCGACCGCGCCCGCGAGAAGATCGTCGACGTCTCGATGTTCTGCTCGAACCACACGAGCACCTTCTCGATCGGGGTGAACGACGCTTCGCCGGAGACCATCACTTCGGGCGCGGCGTAGATCGGCGTGCTGACGGCCTCGCCGTCGATACCCGTACTCAGCTGGCAAATGCCCGGATGGATCTCGCCGTAGTCGTTCTCCATGTTGATCGCGGTCGGGTCGCCGCCGGTCGACGGCGAGCCGAACTGGCCGTACTTGTCGAGCGTGACGATCTCGCCGAGGCCGATGGAGACCTTCTTGGTCGACGCCTTGACGGTAATGCCGTCCTGATAGCGGTTCGTGCCGAAGATCTGGTAGATCGGCGTCCAGGAGAACTCGTTGTCCTCGAGGTACTCGAACGATGCGCGCCACACGACGTTGTACGCCGCGTCGCCGACCTTCTTCGCGAAGCACAGGTTGTAGCCAGCCTGCTTGAGCGTCGCGAAGTCCTTCGGACCGATGCCGATCGCGACGGTCTTGGTCACGGCAGCCAGCACGTTCTGGAACGACTGGGCCAGCACGGCGTACTCCTCCGCCTGGAACAGCTGCGCCTGCACCTGGAACTCCGCCACGTTGCCGGTCGAGCTGAGGCTCTTGCACACGACCTTCTGCCCCTGGTCGACATGGCTGCCCTGGTACACGTAGTACGTGTTTTCGGTTCTCAGGCTTTCCTTTTTCACGCCGGTCACGGAGAACGTATCCCCGACCTTCTTCTTCAGCTCCCCGGTCCCCTCGGTAATGACGTCCCAGGCGCTACCCACTTTCGGCCAACGGCAAACTTTCAGGATGCTCATTTTGTAATTCCCTCGGATAAGCTCGCTAAAAATGAATCTTCCGCACGCGGCGAGCGTCACGCACAAAAACAAACGCCTTATTTATTGACGAATCGAACAATTTACAATTTAAAAATTATTGACAGATCAATTCATCTATTTGTATCTGCAGCGCATGGATGCAGATTAGGATTCTCCCGAGGAATTCGCCATGCCACATTTCGCGTATTGACCGGCGATCCACGCGACCAGTTGACGCGTCGATTTGCACGAAAATTTATCGAGTAAATGCTCGCGATGCTTGTCGACGGTACGGGGGCTGATTTGCAGCAAGCGCGCGATGTCCTTGCTGCCGCGTCCATGACACAGCAGTCGCAGCACGCGGGATTCGGCCGGGCTCAGATGGACGCCGCCCAGATCCAGGCGCTCGAGCCATCCGGGGTGGTCGGGCAAATCGCCGCCCGGCAACGCGATGACGGATCGGACGCCAGTCTTCTGCTTGACGCGGCTCACGTGGCGCCGCGCGGTATCGAGTCCGACGCCGAGATGAGCGGCAATGGCCTTGTTGCTGAATCCGCGACGCAGCAGATCCACGACTTCTTTCTCTCGCGGCGTGAGAGCAGAATTCGATTCCATCGCCCCGGTCGGCTGGTTTTCGCCGCCGGGTAGGTGTGGTCAATCGAATGCGAAGGCGTCGGCCGCGGTATTTGTGATCGAAATTTCCGGCAGAGCGTCGCATATAACGCGGTTCACGGCCCACAACTTCAATACACATTGATCCGGATCATTCGATATCCGGAAAACCGAAATTGCAGCACATATCCGGCGCATGAATTCGAATCGTTTCCACGATCTGGATATTTTTATTATCCAGCCATCGACGACCGGAATTTTCTTTCGAATCGAAACATCGTGGAATATCGCGATTGCGCGCCGCGCCGCATCGCGCAATGGCCTGCCCATGACGGGCAGGCGGCCCGCTTCGCCCGGCATACCGCCGGGCAAAGCGGGCAAGTCGCAGTTCGCCCGCCCCTCGCGGGGCGCAGCGACGACGCTTAAAACGCGTCGCCCGGCACGCGCACCCAGCCTTCCATCAGCACGCGCGCGCTGCGGCTCATGATCGCCTTGGTGACGGTCCATTCGCCGTTCTCGAAGCGCGCCTCCGCGCCGACGCGCAGCGTGCCCGACGGATGCCCGAAGCGCACCGCGGTGCGTTCGCCGCCGCCTGCGGCGAGGTTCACGAGCGTGCCCGGAATCGCCGCGGCCGTGCCGATCGCGACCGCCGCCGTGCCCATCATCGCGTGATGCAGCTTGCCCATCGACATCGCGCGCACCAGCAGGTCGACATCGCCCGCGTTCACGCGCTTGCCGCTCGATGCGACGTAGTCGGCCGGCTTCGCGACGAAGGCGATCTTCGGCGTGTGCTGGCGCGTCGCGATCTCGTCGAGTGTGTCGATCAGGCCCATGCGCAACGCGCCGTGCGCACGGATCGTCTCGAACTTCTCGAGCGCCTTCGGATCGCCGTTGATCGCGTCCTGCAGCTCGGTGCCCGTATAGCCGATCGCTTCGGCGTCGACGAAGATCGTCGGAATGCCCGCGTTGATCATCGTCGCCTTCAGCGTGCCGATGCCCGGCACGACCAGATCGTCGACGAGATTGCCGGTCGGGAACATCGACCCGCCCGCGCCGTCTTCCTCGGCAGCCGGGTCCATGAACTCCAGCTGCACCTCGGCGGCCGGGAACGTGACGCCGTCCAGCTCGAAGTCGCCGGTCTCCTGCACCGCGCCGTTCGTGATCGGCACATGCGCGACGATCGTCTTGCCGATGTTCGCCTGCCAGATCCGCACGGTCGCGATGCCGTCGCGCGGCACGCGCGCCGCATCGACGAGCCCGCCGCTGATCGCGAACGGGCCGACGGCCGCGGACAGGTTGCCGCAGTTGCCGGTCCAGTCGACGAACGCCTTGTCGATCGAGACCTGCCCGAACAGATAGTCGACGTCGTGGCCGGGCCGCGTGCTCTTCGACACGATCACCGTCTTGCTGGTGGACGACGTCGCGCCGCCCATCCCGTCGATCTGCTTGCCGTACGGATCGGGGCTGCCGATCACGCGCAGCAGCAGCGCGTCGCGCGCGGCGCCGGGCGCCTGCGCGGCCTCCGGCAGGTCCTGCAGCCGGAAGAACACGCCCTTGCTCGTGCCGCCGCGAAGATAGGTCGCGGGAATCCTGATTTGTGGAATGTGAGCCATGTTTCGGTTATCCCTGTGTGTCCGGCTCAAGCCGCCTGCGACGATTCGAGGAAGTCCTGCGCGAAACGCTGCAGCACGCCGCCCGCGTCGTAGATCGACACTTCTTCCGCCGTGTCGAGCCGGCACGTGACGGGCACCTCGACGCGCTCGCCGTCGCGACGATGAATCACGAGCGTCAGGTCGGCGCGCGGCGTACGTGCGCCGATCACGTCGAACGTTTCGGTGCCGTCGATGCCGAGCGTCTTGCGGTTCGTGCCGGGCTTGAACTCCAGCGGCAGCACGCCCATCCCGATCAGGTTCGTGCGGTGAATCCGCTCGAACCCTTCGGCGACGATCGCCTCGACGCCCGCGAGCCGCACGCCCTTGGCCGCCCAGTCGCGTGACGAGCCCTGGCCGTAGTCGGCGCCCGCGATCACGATCAGCGGCTGCTTGCGATTCATGTACGTCTCGATCGCTTCCCACATCCGCATGACCTTGCCGTCGGGTTCAACGCGGGCGAGCGAGCCCTTCTTCACCGCGCCGTCGACGACCGCCATCTCGTTGACGAGCGTCGGGTTCGCGAAGGTCGCGCGCTGCGCGGTCAGGTGGTCTCCCCGGTGCGTCGCGTAGGAATTGAAGTCTTCTTCCGGCAGGCCCATCTTGGTGAGGTACTCGCCGGCCGCGCTGGTCGCGAGAATCGCGTTCGACGGCGACAGGTGGTCGGTCGTGATGTTGTCGCCGAGCACCGCGAGCGGCCGCATGCCCTTGAGCGTACGCTCGCCGGCCAGCGCCCCTTCCCAGTACGGCGGACGGCGAATGTAGGTGCTCTGCGGCCGCCACTCGTACAGCGGCGCGGCACGCTCGCCCGCATCGGCCGTGCGCGCGAACATCGGCTCGTAGACCTTGCGGAACTGCTCGGGCTTCACGCTCGATGCGACGATCGCGTCGATCTCCTCGTCGGTCGGCCAGATGTCCTTCAGCGTGACGGGCTTGCCGTGCGCGTCGTGGCCGAGCGCGTCCTTCTCGATGTCGAAGCGGATCGTGCCGGCGATCGCATACGCGACGACGAGCGGCGGCGACGCGAGGAACGCCTGCTTCGCATACGGATGGATGCGGCCGTCGAAATTGCGGTTGCCGGACAGCACGGCGGTCGCGTACAGGTCGCGATCGACGATCTCCTGCTGGATCTTCGGATCGAGCGCGCCCGACATCCCGTTGCAGGTCGTGCATGCGAACGCGACGATGCCGAAGCCGAGCTTCTCGAGTTCCGGCAGCAGGTTCGCTTCCTTCAGATACAGCTCGACCGCCTTCGAGCCGGGCGCGAGCGAGCTCTTCACCCACGGCTTGCGCGTGAGGCCGCGCGCGTTCGCATTGCGCGCGAGCAGCGCGGCCGCGATCACGTTGCGCGGGTTGCTGGTGTTCGTGCAGCTCGTGATGGCCGCGATGATGACCGCGCCGTCCGGCATCTCGCCCGGCTTCTCTTCCCACTGGCCGGCGATGCCGCGCGCGGCGAGGTCGGAGGTCGGCAGACGCTTGTGCGGGTTCGACGGGCCGGCCATGTTGCGCACGACGCTCGACAGATCGAACGTCAGCGTGCGCTCGTACTGCGCATGCGCGAGCGTGTCGGCCCACAGCCCGGCCGCCTTCGCGTACGTCTCGACCAGCTTGACCTGTTCGTCGCTGCGGCCGGTGAGGCGCAGATAGTCGGTGGTCTGACCGTCGATGAAGAACATCGCGGCCGTCGCGCCGTATTCCGGCGCCATGTTCGAGATCGTCGCGCGATCGCCGAGCGTGAGGCTCGCCGCGCCAGCGCCACGGAATTCCAGATAGGCGCCCACCACCTTTTCCTTGCGCAGGAACTCGGTCAGCGCGAGCACGACGTCGGTCGCGGTGATGCCGGGCTGACGCTTGCCGGTCAGCTCGACGCCGACGATGTCGGGCAGGCGCATCCACGACGCGCGGCCCAGCATCACGTTCTCCGCCTCGAGGCCGCCCACGCCGATCGCGATCACGCCGAGCGCGTCGACGTGCGGCGTGTGGCTGTCGGTGCCGACGCAGGTGTCCGGATAGGCGATGCCGTCCTGCACCTGGATCACCGGCGACATCTTCTCCAGGTTGATCTGGTGCATGATGCCGTTGCCCGGCGGGATCACGTCGACGTTCTCGAACGACTTCTTGGTCCACTCGATGAAGTGGAAGCGGTCCTCGTTGCGACGATCCTCGATCGCGCGGTTCTTCGCGAACGCGTCGGGATCGAAGCCGCCGCATTCGACGGCGAGCGAGTGGTCGACGATCAGTTGCACGGGCACGACCGGGTTCACCTTCGCCGGGTCGCCGCCGCGCTCGGCGATCGCGTCGCGCAGGCCCGCGAGGTCGACGAGCGCCGTCTGGCCGAGGATGTCATGGCACACCACGCGCGCCGGGAACCACGGGAAGTCGCGCTCGCGCTTGCGCTCGATGATCTGCTTCAGCGAATCGGCGAGGATCGCCGGGTCGCAGCGGCGCACGAGGTTTTCGGCGAGCACGCGCGACGTGTACGGCAGCGTGTCGTAGGCGCCGGGGGCGATCGCGTCGATCGCGGCGCGCGCGTCGAAGTAGTCGAGCGACGTGCCGGGCAGAGGTTTGCGGTAGGCGGTATTCATGATGTGGGGCGGAATTCGGGATGAAACGTTGCGCGCGCGCCGGACGCCCGCATCGCGGACGCCGGCGCGCGCGGCGGCATGTCAGCGCTTGTCGATCGGCACGAACTGCAGATCTTCCGGACCGGTGTAGTTCGCGCTCGGGCGGATGATCTTGTTGTCGATGCGCTGCTCGATGATGTGCGCGCTCCAGCCGGACGTGCGCGAGATCACGAACAGCGGCGTGAACATCGCGGTCGGCACACCCATCAGGTGATACGACACGGCGCTGAACCAGTCGAGGTTCGGGAACATCTTCTTCGCGTCCCACATCACGGACTCGAGGCGCTCGGCGATGTTGTACAGCTTCAGGTCGCCCGCTTCCTTCGACAGCTTGTGCGCGACGCCCTTGATCACCTTGTTGCGCGGATCGGAGATCGTGTAGACCGGATGGCCGAAGCCGATCACGACTTCCTTGTTCTCGACGCGGCGGCGGATGTCCAGTTCGGCTTCGTCAGGCGAGTCGTAGCGGCTCTGGATGTCGTATGCGACCTCGTTCGCGCCGCCGTGCTTCGGGCCGCGCAGCGCGCCGATCGCGCCGGTGATCGCCGAGTAGATGTCCGAGCCGGTGCCCGCGATCACGCGGCCGGTGAACGTCGATGCGTTGAACTCGTGCTCCGCGTACAGGATCAGCGACGTGTGCATCGCTTCGACCCACGACTTCGACGGCGCCTTGCCGTGCAGCAGGTGCAGGAAGTGGCCGCCGATCGAGTCGTCGTCGGTTTCCGTCTCGATGCGCTTGCCGTTGTGCGAGAAGTGATACCAGTACAGCAGCATCGAGCCGAGCGACGCCATCAGGCGATCGGCGATGTCGCGCGCGCCCGGCAGGTTGTGATCGTCCTTCTCCGGCAGCACGGTGCCGAGCACCGATACGCCGGTGCGCATCACGTCCATCGGGTGCGCCGACGCCGGAATCTGCTCGAGCGCGGCCTTCAGCGCGTTCGGCAGCCCGCGCAGCGCGCGCAGCTTGGTCTTGTACGCAGCCAGCTCGGTCAGGTTCGGCAGCGTGCCGTGTACCAGCAGGTGCGCGATTTCCTCGAAGTCGCACGATTCGGCGACGTCGAGAATGTCGTAGCCGCGGTAGTGCAGGTCGTTGCCGGTCCGGCCGACCGTGCACAGCGCGGTGTTGCCGGCCGTCACGCCGGACAGCGCCACCGACTTCTTCGGCTTGAATCCGCCTGCTGCGGCCGGTGCTGCTGCGTCTTTCGTCTCACTCATGTTTACATTCTCCAATGGGGATGCGTGTGTCGGGTCGCGCGGGCCGCGTTACTTCTTGCCCTGCGCGAACAATTGGTCGAGCTTCTGCTCGTATTCGTGATAGCCGAGGAAGTCGTACAGCTCGGCGCGCGTCTGCATCGTCGGCACGGCAGCCTTCTGCGTGCCGTCGCGGCGCAGCGTCTCGTAGAAGTTCAGCGCCGCCTTGTTCATCGCGCGATACGCGCCGCAGCAGTACAGCGCGATGTCGACGTTCGCTTCGCGCAGCTCGTCGAGCGTGAACAGCGGCGTCGAGCCGAATTCGGTCAGGTTCGCGAGGATCGGCACCTTCACGGCGGCCTTGAAGCGGCGATAGTCGTCGAGCGTCTTCATCGCTTCCGGGAAGATCATGTCGGCGCCGGCTTCGACGTACGCAACCGCACGCTCGATCGCCGCGTCGATCCCTTCCGCCGCGGCAGCGTCGGTGCGCGCCATGATCACGAACTGGTCGTCGGTGCGCGCGTCGACTGCGGCCTTCACGCGATCGACCATTTCCTCGACCGGCACGACTTCCTTGCCCGGACGGTGGCCGCAGCGCTTCTGGCCGACCTGGTCCTCGAGATGCACGGCTGCGACGCCGGCCTTGATGAACGAGCGCACCGTGCGCGCGATGTTGAACGCGCCGCCCCAGCCCGTGTCGATGTCGACGAGCAGCGGCAGGTCGGTCGCGTTGGTGATCCGGTTGGCGTCGATCAGCACGTCTTCCATCGTGCTGATGCCCAGGTCGGGGATCCCGAGCGAATTCGCCGCGACGCCGCCGCCCGACAGGTAGACGGCCTTGAAGCCGACGGCCTGCGCCATCTTGGCCGCGTATGCGGTGATCGCGCCGACCACCTGCAGCGGCTGCTCGGCCGCGACTGCCGCGCGAAACTTCGCGCCGGCGCTTTGAAGATGCGTGTTGCTCATGAACGGCCTCCTGAAGGAATGCCCATTAACAGCAAGGACCGGGCCAGCGCACCATTCCACCGCTAACCCACTGATTCTTAAGCAAGCGGCGCGCGGCACGATTCGTCGGCCGATTTCATTTCAGCGCTTTTGTGTTTCAAAAATGAAATGCCACGCGCATAATCGATCGTCATGGACCTCTCCTCGACCACGCCCGCCGGCCCGACCGACCGCGCGGTGCGCCCACGCATCTGGGCGATGGGCATCAGCCGGCTGCGCGACCTGTTCCGCGAGATCGCCGGCGAATTCGACGAACGCGCCGACGTGCGCATCGTCACGCGCGCGTACGAAGACGCGCTGAGCGCGATCGCCGAGGCCGGCACCGCGCGGCCCGACGTGATCGTCGCGGCCGGCTCGAACGGCGGCTTCCTGAAAACGCGCGCGCAGGTGCCGGTGGTGGTCGTGTCGCCGACCGGCTTCGACGTGATGCAGGCGCTCGCGCGCGCGCGTCGGGACGCGACCCGCATTGCGCTCGTCAGCGCCGGCGAGACGCCGCCCGAAGTGCGCCGCTTCGTCGCCGCGTACGGGCTCGACGTGCAGTTTGCGTCATATCAGTCCGCGCAGGAAGCGGAGGCGTGCGTGCACGACCTGCACGACCGCGGCATCGAGACGATCGTCGGCCCCGGCCTCGTCACCGATCTGGCGGCGAGCGCGGGCATGGGCGCGGTATTCCTGTATTCGCACGCGTCGGTGCGCCAGGCGGTCGAGACCGCGCTCGAAGTCGCGTATGCAACCCACGCCGAGGCGTTTCGCCGGCAGCGGCTCGACAACCTGCTGCAGCATCTGCGCGACGGCGTCGTCGCGCTCGATGCGCGCGGGCGGGTCGAGGCGATCAACGAGCGGCTCGCGTCGGCGCTCGGAGTCGAACCCGCGGCGGCCGTCGGCCGCGCGCTCGTCGATCTCAGGCCGGAGCTGCGCACGCTGCGCGGCGAGGACGGCGATGCACTCGCGACCGTGCGCGGCGTGAGATACGTCGTGCATCGCGGGCCGCTCGTCGATCGCGGCGTGACGTCCGGCAGCGTGCTGACGTTCCAGGAGTCGCGCGCGGTGGAGCGGCTCGACCGCGCGCTGCGTTCGCAGCCGAACACGCAGCAGTTCGCGGCGCGCTACACGCTCGACGACGTGATCGGCGCGTCCGCGCCGATGGCGCGCGTGCGCGACCTCGTGCGCCGCTACGCGAAATCCGACGCGACCGTGCTGGTGCTCGGCGAAAGCGGCACCGGCAAGGAGATGATCGCGCAGAGCCTGCATGCGCTGTCGGCGCGGCGCAATTACCCATTCGTCGCGGTCAACTGCGGCGCGTTTCCGGAGGCGCTGCTCGAAAGCGAGCTGTTCGGTTACGAGGAAGGCGCGTTCACCGGCGCGCGGCGCGGCGGCAAGACGGGGCTGTTCGAGGCCGCGCACCGCGGCACGCTGTTTCTGGACGAAATCGGCGAGATGCCGCCGTCGCTGCAAAGCCGGCTGCTGCGGGTGCTGCAGGAGCGCGAGGTGATCCGCCTCGGCTCGACCGAGCCGATCCGGATCGACGTGCGCGTGATCGCCGCGACGCACCGGCCGTTGCTGGCGGCCGTCGAAGCCGGCACGTTCCGCGCGGATCTGTATTACCGGCTCAACATCCTGAACGTGGGCCTGCCGCCGCTGCGCGAGCGCGCGGCCGACATCCCGGCTCTTGCGGCGACGCTGCTCGTACAGGCCGCGCAGCGCGAGCCGCGGCTCGCCGAGCGCATGCGCGAGCCCGGCGACGCGCTGCGCGTGCTCGGCGCGACGCAATCGACGCTCGCGCGCTATCGATGGCCCGGCAACGTGCGCGAGCTGCAGAACGTGATCGAGCGGATCGCGGTGGAACTAGCCGAGGAAGCCGACGAGAACGATCTGACCGCCGCGTGCCCGGCGCTCGCGCCGGACGCGCTGCGGGCGATCGCGCCCGAGCTGTTCGCGGCGCCGGTCGAGGCCGCGGACGACGACGATGCGCGCACCCTGCACGCGCGCCGCCGTCGCGCGGAAGCCGACGAGATTCGCGCGGTGCTGGATGCGTGCGGCGGCGATCGCGATCGCGCGTGCGCGATGCTCGGGATCAGCAAGACGACGCTGTGGCGCAAGCTCTCGGGTAAGTGAGGCGGGGATGTGGGGGATCGCGGTGCTGTAGCGGCCGGATGCGGGCGCGGGTTGCGGCGTCGGGGCGTTGAAGCGCGATGAATTCCGGCCGGGGCGGCTGTTCTGTTCTTCAGGGCGCCGATGAATTGATGTCGGCGGGCGGCGTTCTGCAACCGTGTTCTGCAGTCGGTGGCCAGCGGTCGAGGTTGAGCGGCAACCGTCAGCGGCCGGCATTCGACGATCGACGTTCAGTCCTCGATATTCGACGCTTCGCGGACGGCACGCGGCGGTAGACGTTCAGCGCTCGACGTTCAGCGGGCAATGGGCACTGCGAATTCGGCATTCGCCGTTCACGCAGCGCCCCACGCGCCGACCGCTACCGTGCGTTGCGCGTGTGCTGCAGTTGCTCGCCGAGCCCTTCGATGCCGACGCGCAGCGTCTGGCCGGCCTTCAGGAACACCGGCGACGGCTTGATGCCCATTCCGACGCCCGGCGGCGTGCCGGTCGTGATCACGTCGCCCGGCTGCAGCGTCATGCAGGTCGACAGATACGCGACCAGTTGCGCGACGGTGAACACCATCGTGCGCGTGTTGCCGTTCTGATAGCGGTGTCCGTCGACCTCCAACCACAGGTCGAGGCGTTGCGGATCGGGCACTTCGTCGCGCGTGACGAGCCACGGCCCGATCGGCCCGAACGTGTCGAAGCCTTTGCCCTTGTCCCACTGACCGCCGCGCTCGAGTTGCCACTCGCGCTCGGATACGTCGTTGACCACGCAATAGCCGGCGACGTAGTCGAGCGCGCGCGCTTCGTCGACGTCCTTGCAGGTTGCGCCGATCACGACGCCCAGTTCGACTTCCCAGTCAGTCTTGACCGAACCCTTCGGGATTTCGATGTCGTCGTTCGGGCCGCAGATCGAACTCGTCCACTTGCCGAACACCACCGGCTCCTTCGGGACGGCCATGCCGGCTTCGGCCGCATGATCCGCATAGTTCAGCCCGATCGCGATGAACTTGCCGACGCGCGCGACGCACGCCCCGATGCGCGGCTCGCCCGCGACGAGCGGCAGCGCGGCGGGGTCCAGCGCACGCAGGCGCGCGAGCGCGGCGTCGGACAGCGCGTCGCCGGCCAGATCCGGCACATGCGCGGACAGGTCGCGAATCCGGCCGTGCGCGTCGAGAATACCGGGCTTTTCCTGGCCGGGCGGGCCGTAGCGAAGCAGTTTCATCGTGCTGAACCTCTTGTTGGCGAATGTGACAGGATACCGGCCGCCGACGACGCGCGTGCGCGCCGCCGATGACCCGCCGCTCTTTGTACCATCGGCGGCGCGCGGTGGAATGGCGCGCGACGGATACCGACTATTGGTGCGACCGCAGAGATTACGTTGCAGCGGCGGATACGCCGACGCGGTCGGCATGGCGGCCGCCTCTCGCGTCCTTCGACGCTGAAAGATGAATATCCAGTATTTCTTATGACCCTGTCATCGCGAACGGCACCTGAGCCGTTCATGCCCGATAACGATCGGTAAAAAACACGCTGCATCGCACACTGAATGTTGTCGGGCTCGCGCGGATGGCAGTCATATCCGCGCGCGGCTTCGCGACGCCGCGTGCACGTCCGCCAGCGTGCGTCGCCCACCGATCGGCAACTCCCTGACTTCCTACACATGACGCTAACTACTGACAACCCGCTCTCCAACAGCGACGCACTGGAGTCGACGGGCGCAGCCGACCGCTATCGCGCGCCTGCGCTCGACAAGGGCCTCGACATTCTCGAGCTCCTGTCGGAACAAAAGGAAGGATTGACCCGCACCGAAATCACGAGAGAACTTGGCCGCAACGCGAGCGAGATCTACCGGATGCTCGAGCGACTCGTCGCGCGCCGCTACGTGATGCGCTCGAGCGGCGGCGACCGCTACACGCTGAGTCTGAAGCTGTTCGCACTTGCACACCGGCATCCACCTATGAGTCGGCTGATCGCGGAGGCGTTGCCGCTGATGCATCGATTCGCTGACGCAGCCGAACAGTCGTGCCATCTGACCGTCTACGATCACGGCAACCTGCTCGTGATCGCGCAGGTCGACGGCCCCGGGCCGTGGTGTGTGTCGGTGCGGCTCGGCTCGCGCATCGCGCTGGCCGATACGGCGTCGGGACGCGTGATGCTGTCGTTCCAGAGCACCGAGCAGCGCGCGCACATGCTGGCCGAGCATCGCAAGGTCAAGGGCGAAGCGCCGATCGACGAACAGGAGCTCGCGCAGGTATGTCATGCCATTCGGCAGTCCGGCTACTTGCGGCAGGACAGCCGCCAGGCGTATGGCGTCACCGATCTGAGCGCACCGATCGTCGGCCCGTCGGGTCATTCGATCGCCGTGCTGACCTGCCCGTACATGCGCCGGATCGATGCGCACACGGCGCCGTCGGCTGACGCGGTCGCGGCAAGGCTGCGGGAGACGGCCGGTCAGTTGTCGATGTGGCGGGCGGGGAGTCGGTGAA
>NZ_PQMX01000042.1:0-59759 GCF_004368385.1 Burkholderia sp. B10
CGCCCTGCTGCGCGTCGCCGATCTGCGCGCCGCCGAAGCCGCCGCGACGGCCACGCTGCCGCCGCATACGCTGATGGCGCGCGCCGGCGCGGCCGCCGCCCGCTGGCTGTCCGAACGAATGACCGACGATGAACGCCCGGTGTGGTTCGCGGTCGGCCCCGGCAACAACGGCGGCGATGCGCTGGTGGCCGCCGCGCAGCTGCAGCAGCTCGGCGTCGCGACCCACGCCTGGATGCCCGTGACCGTGAAGCCGGACGACGCACAATGGGCGCTCGGGCTGGCGCGCGCGGCCGGCGTGCCGCTGTCGACCGAGCCGCCCGCTTCGCTCGACGATTACGCATGGGTAGTCGACGGATTGTTCGGGATCGGCCTGGCGCGCGCGCTCGACGGCCCGTTCGCCGCCCAGGCCGAGCGCATCGCCGCGCACGCGCGCAGCGGCGGCCGGGTGCTCGCGCTCGACGTGCCGAGCGGGCTCGACAGCGACACCGGACGCATCGTCGGCGCCGGCGCCGCGGTCGTCGCCACACATACGCTCACCTTCATCGGCGCGAAGCCGGGCCTTTACACGGGCGACGGCCGCGACCTCGCCGGCGCCATCGAGATCGCGTCGCTCGACGTCGCGCCGCCGGCTGCGCCGGCCGTCGTGCTGAACGCGCCCGCGCGCTTCGCCGCCGCCCTGCCCGCGCGCGCGTTCGCGTCGCACAAGGGCACGTTCGGCAGCCTCGCGGTGATCGGCGGCGACACGGGCATGTGCGGCGCGCCGATCCTCGCCGCGCGCGCGGCGCTGTTCGCCGGCGCCGGCAAGGTGCACGTGGGCTTTCTCGGCACCGGCGCGCCGCCGTACGACCCGCCGTTTCCCGAGCTGATGCTGCATCCGGCGGACGGCGTCGATCTCGATGCGATGTCCGCGATCGCCGCCGGCTGCGGCCTCGGCACCCGCGACGCGGCGGCCGCGCTCGTGCGCCGCGTGCTCGCGCACGGCGCCGCGACGCTGCTCGACGCCGATGCGCTGAACCTCGTCGCGACGCACGCCGATCTCGCGGCCGCCGTCGCCGCGCGCGACGGCGCGTGCGTGCTGACGCCGCATCCGCTCGAGGCCGCACGGCTGCTCGGCAGCGACACCGCGTCGGTGCAGCACGACCGGCTGGCCGCGGCGCAGGCGCTCGCCGCCCGCTATGCAAGCATCGTCGTCCTGAAGGGTTCGGGCACGGTGATCGCCGCACCCGACGGACGCCTGACGATCAACCCCACCGGCAACGCGGCGCTCGCGACGGGCGGCACCGGCGACGTGCTCGGCGGCCTGATCGGCGCGCTGCTCGCGCAACGTGTCGCGCCCTACGAAGCGGCGCTGGCCGGCGTCTACCTGCACGGTCTCGCGGCCGATACGCTGACCGCGAGCGGCACGGGCCCGGCCGGCCTCAACGCCGGCGAACTCGCGCCGATGGTGCGCACGCTGATCAATCGCCTTTTTTACCCGTCGCCGCGCGCGGACATATAACGCCGCTATACTGGGTGCCCCGCCGCACGGCGGGCCCGCTCGTCCGCCGGCCTCGCGATCGCGATCGCGATGCGCCGGCGCGGCATTCCTCCCGATTCACGCTTCACTCGAACCGCCATGACGCTGAATTCGCTCCCCGCCTGGACTGCCCTCCAATCCCACTTCGCCGAGATCCGCCATGCGCGGCTGCGCGACTGGTTCGCACCCGAAAACGATCGCGCGCCGACCCGCGCCGAACGCTTCACGATCGCCGGCGGCGGCCTCGCCGCCGATTTCTCGAAGAATCGCATCAACGACGACACGCTGCGCCTGCTCGTGCAACTGGCGCGCGACACACGCGTCGAAGCGCGCCGCGACGCGATGTTCGCCGGCGACGTCGTCAACCCGACGGAAGGCCGCGCCGCATTGCATACGGCGCTGCGCGCGACCGATCCGAACGCCCCGTTCCACGCGCAGGTCAGCGCCGAACGCGCGAAGATGGCGAGCTTCGCGCGCGCCGTGCGCAGCGGCGCGTGGACGGGCCATACCGGCAAGCGCATCCGCCACGTGATCAATATCGGCATCGGCGGCTCGGATCTCGGGCCGAAGATGGTCACGCACGCGCTGCATCACGTCGCGACGCCGGACATCTCGACCCACTTCGTGTCGAACGTCGACGGCGCCGATCTCGCGCGCGTGCTCGAGCAGGTCGATCCGGAAGAAACGCTCGCGATCATCGTGTCGAAAACCTTCACGACGCTCGAGACGATGACGAACGCACGCTCGCTGCGCGACTGGTTCATCGCGCGCGGCTGCCCCGAGGATGCGCTCGCGAAGCACTTCGTCGGCGTGTCGGCGAACCCGTCCGAAGTCGTCAGGTTCGGCATCGCGGCGGACAACGTGTTCGAAATGTGGGACTGGGTCGGCGGCCGCTATTCGCTGTGGTCGGCGGTCGGCCTGTCGATCATGATCGCGGTCGGGCCCGACCAGTTCGACGAACTGCTCGCCGGCGCGAACGACATGGACCGCCATTTCCGCGAAGCGCCGCTCGAGCGCAACCTGCCCGTGCTGCTGGGCATGATCGGCATCTGGTATCGCAATTTCTTCGGCTCGCAGAGCTATCTCGTCGCGCCGTATTCGGAAGCGCTGCACTACCTGCCGTCGTATCTGCAGCAGCTCGAGATGGAGAGCAACGGCAAGTCGGCGCGCCTGGACGGCACCTTCGTCGACTACCCGACGTCGGCCGTCACGTGGGGCGAGCCGGGCACCAACGGCCAGCACGCGTTCTTCCAGATGCTGCATCAGGGCCCGACGATCGTGCCGATCGACTTCATCGCGGTGCTGACGCCCGAGCATCCGCTCGCGAGCCATCATCCGAAGCTGCTCGCGAACTGCTTCGCGCAGAGCGAAGCGCTGATGCTCGGCCGCACGCTCGACGAAGCGCGCAAGATCGCCGGCCCCGGCGAGGAAGCGCTCGCGCCGCATCTGACGTTCCCCGGCAACCGGCCGACGACGACGCTGCTGGTCGACGCGCTGACGCCGCGCACGCTCGGCGCGCTGATCGCGCTGTACGAGCACAAGGTGCTCGTACAGGCGACGGTGTGGGATATCAATCCGTTCGATCAATGGGGCGTCGAGCTCGGCAAGATCCTCGGCAAGGTGGTCGAAGCCGATTTGTCGGCCGACTCGGTCGATCCCGCGAAGCACGACTCGTCGACGACCGCGCTGATCGAACGCGCACGCGCCGCGCTCAAGCGCTGACCCCTGCGCGCGTACCGGCCGCACCGGGGCTCAGCGCCTCGGTGCGGCCGGCGCGCGTTCAGGCGCCGCTTTGGGCAGTATGGGGCACGACGATGCGTCCGGCTTCGATCGTCACCGTCGTGGTACAGCGCCGGGCGAGCTCGGCGTCGTGCGTGACGAGCACGAGCGTCGCGCCGTGCGTGCGGTTCAGCTCGAACATCAAGTCGATGACCGCGTGGCCGGTGGCCGCGTCGAGGCTGCCGGTCGGCTCGTCGGCGAACAGGATCGCCGGCTGCGTGACGAACGCGCGCGCGAGCGCGACGCGCTGCTGCTCGCCGCCGGACAGCAGCTTCGGATAATGCGCGGTGCGCTCGCCGAGGCCGACCTGCACGAGCAGCGCGCGCGCACGAGCGGCTGCGTCGCGCGCGCTGATGCCGCCCTGCAGTTCGAGCGGCAACATCACGTTTTCGAGCGCCGTCAGATGCGGCATCAGCTGGAACGACTGGAACACGAACCCGACTGCGCCGCTGCGCAGCGCGGCGCGCTCGTCCTCGTCGAGTTGCTCGAGCGCGCGGCCGAGCAGGCGAACCGTCCCGCTCGTCGCGCTGTCCAACCCGGCGAGCAGGCCGAGCAGCGTCGACTTGCCCGACCCCGAGGCACCCACGATCGCGAGACTGCTGCCGGGCCGCACGGTCAGCGTGATGCCATCGAGTATCGTCAGCTCGCCGCTTGCGTCGGCGACCCGCTTGCACACGTCTCGGACTTCGATGATCGGATCGGTAATCTTGAACATGGACACGACATTCCGCTGGAAAAGGCGCGCGGCGCTCGCCGCGCTGCTGGCTACATTATGCGCAGCGACCGTGCCCGCGCGCGCGGCGAGCGCCGCGCCGGCCGCACCTGAGGGCCGGCCCACGCTCGTCGTGCTCGGCGACAGCCTGTCGGCCGAGTACGGGCTGCCGCGCGACACCGGCTGGGTGGCGTTGCTGCGGCAACGGCTCGCGACCGAGCGAATCGATTATAGCGTTGCGAACGCAAGCGTCAGCGGCGACACCACGAGCGGCGGACGCGCGCGATTGCCCGCCGTGCTGCAACGGCTCAAGCCGTCGATCGTCATCGTCGAGCTCGGTTCGAACGATGCGCTGCGCGGCGTGCCGGTCGCGACGACCGAACAGAATCTGCGCGACATCATCGCCGCTGCGCGACGCGCACATGCGCAGGTCGTGCTGGTCGGCATGTACGTGCCGCCGAATTACGGGCCCGACTACACGCAGAAATTCCACGCGGTCTATACGCGCCTGTCGAAGCAACTCGGCGTGCCGCTCGTGCCGTTCCTGCTGGCCGGCATCGAGAACAAGCCGGAGATGTTCCAGTCGGATCAGATGCATCCCGGCGAACAGGCGCAGCGGGTTCTGCTCGACAACGTGTGGCCGACGCTGAAGCCGCTGCTCGGCAAGCCGCGCGGTTGAGCGGCGCGGTCGCTGGCGCGGTCGCGACCACGATCGCCCAAATGCAAGAAGCCCCGCGGATGCGGGGCTTCTTGTCATTGTGAGCCTGACCGGCGAGCGAGGCGTTTCGCTTGCCGGCGGCCGAGCGGCGCTTCGACGCGCCGCCGCCGTCGGCTCAGTTAGTTGCCGCTGTCCTGCGACGGGCTCTGCGTGGTGCCGTACAGCTTGACCTTCGAGCGATCGCGCAGCGCGGCGAGATACGCCTCGCCTTCGCTTTGCGCTTCGACCTGCGCCATCTGCTGCTGCGCGGCCGCGAGCTGCTGCGGATCGACGGCCGTGCCCGGAATCACCGCGTTCACGCGATAGATCGCGTAGCCTTCGGCACCGAGATCGACGCCGACGTACGCCGGCAGCGTCTTCGAATCGACCTTGTAGACGGCGCTCAGCGCGGCCGGCGTCAGCCCCTGCGATTGCGTGCGCGACACCTTCTGCGCGGGCGTGAAGCCGTCGGTGGACTTCGACTTCTGCAGCTCGGCGAGCTTCGCCGCGCCGTCCTTCCTCGCGAGCTCGGCCGCCTGCTCGGCGACCACCTTCTGACGCACCACGTCCTTGATCGCGTCGAGCGCCGGCACAGCGGCCTGCTTGTAGTCGACCACGTGCGCCGAGATCAGCGTGTTGTTGCCCACGTCGACCGCCTGCGTGTTGTTGCGGCTCTTCACCGAATCGCTCGCGAACACGGCCGCGAGGAACTTCGGATTGTTCAGCGGGCTCGTCGGCGGCAATTGCGGATTCGGCGTCGGCGTGACGGTGGCCGTCTGGATCGTCAGCTTGTACTTGTCGGCGGCCGGTTGCAGCGACTTCGCCTTTTCGTAGACGGTCGACGTGAAGCCTTCCGCGTTGTCCGTGAAGGCCTTCGCTGCGTACTGCTGCTTCAGGTCGACTGCGATCTGATCCTTCACGTCCGCGAACGGCTTGACCACCGACGGCTTCACTTCGGTCGCCTTCAGGATGTGGAAGCCGAGGTCCGACTCCACGACACCGCTCACCTCGCCCTGCTTCAGCGCGAACGCGGCATCGTCGAACGCCTTGCCGCCCGCCGTCGAGCCGCGCGTGATGAAGCCGAGATCGCCGCCCTTCGCCGCCGACGGCGCGTCCTGCGAGCTCTTCTGCGCGATTTGCGCGAACTGGTCGGGATGTGCCTTCACGTCGGCCAGCAGCTGCTCGGCCTTCGCCTTCGCGGCAGCCTTGTCGGCTGCGCTTGCGTTGCTCGCCGCGGCGATGAAGATGTGGCTGATGCGCACCTGCGCTTCCGAGCGGAAGTGCGTCGGGTTGTCGTCGTAGAACTTCTTGATGTCGGCGTCGGTCGGCTGCGCGCTCGCGGCGGCCGCGGCCGGCGAATAGACCAGATACTGGATCGTCGCGGTTTCCGGCGTCGCGAAGCTCTGCTTGTGCGCGTCGTAGTAGGCGGTGAGCTGCGCGTCGGTCGGCTGCACCTTCGCCGCGAAGTCGCTCGACTTCAGCACGAGCGCCTGCACTTCACGTTGCTGCGCGGCGAGTTCCGACAGGCGTTGGGCCGGGCCCTTCGGCGTGAACGCGCTCGACACGATGCTCGCGGGAATCTGTTGGAGCGCGAGGCTGTAGCGCACACGTTCCTGATACTGCTCGGGCGTCATGCCCTGGAACGACAGCAGCTGCGCGTAGCGCTGGACGTCGATCGTACCGTCGGGCTTCTTCAGCGACGCGATCATCGGGTCGCTCATCAGTGCGTCGCGCACCGCGTTGTCGGACGCGGTCAGATGCAGGCGCTGCGTTTCGTCGGCGAGCACGCGCTGCTGGATCAGGCCGTCGAGCACCTGCTTGCGATGCTCCGGCGTATCGAACATCTTGATGTCGAACTGCCCGCCGAGCGCCTGGCGCGCCTGGTCGATCTGCTGGCGGAACGCGCCGTCGAATTCGACCCGCGTGATCTTGTGTCCGTTGACCGCTGCGACGTTCGCGCTGTCGTCGAAGAAGCCGCGGAAACCTTGGATCCCGACGAAACCCAGCCCCGGCAACACGATGAGGAGCAGGAGCGCCATCATCAGGCGCTGGTGATTACGGAAGAAATCGAGCATGCGTGACGGGAAAATTGGACAAAACGACCGATATTACAACATACGGGGTGGGACGGGAAAAATCGCAGGCGTGCGGACGGCGTTGCAAATGAAAAAGCCCGCACGAGGCGGGCTTTTTCATTTTCTGGCGGAGCGGACGGGACTCGAACCCGCGACCCCCGGCGTGACAGGCCGGTATTCTAACCGACTGAACTACCGCTCCTTGGTCTGGCTGAATCGTGAAACTGGTGGGTGCTGAGGGGTTCGAACCCCCGACCTACGCCTTGTAAGGGCGCCGCTCTACCAGCTGAGCTAAGCACCCGTTTCCGATTCTTTCTAGTTGCGATCTGCGTTTCGGCATCAACAACCAGCGAGCCTGCGAGTTTAATTCATTCCAGATCACTTTGCCAAGCCCACGCGCGAAATTTTTCGACGCGGCGCGCAAGCACGATACCGACGCAGATAAAAAAACCCGCGGACACGCCGCGGGTTTTCGTCGATCGCCGTCAGCGACGGCGTTCAGGTTCTCAGTGCTTGACCACTTCCGTCGAGCCGGCATCCTTCGCCGCCTCGCCGACCGGTGCCGCAGCCTTCGCCTCTTCTTCCGGCGGCAGCGGAGTCGGCGCACGTTCGAGCGCGAGTTCGAGCACCTTGTCGATCCAGCGGACCGGCACGATTTCGATCGCGTTCTTCACGTTGTCCGGAATGTCGGCGAGATCCTTCACGTTCTCTTCCGGGATCAGCACGAGCTTGATGCCGCCGCGATGCGCAGCCAGCAGCTTCTCCTTCAGCCCGCCGATCGGCAGCACCTCGCCACGCAGCGTGATCTCGCCCGTCATCGCGACGTCGGCACGCACGGGAATACCCGTCAGCACCGACACCAGCGCGGTCGTCATCGCACCGCCGGCAGACGGACCGTCCTTCGGCGTCGCGCCTTCCGGCACGTGGATGTGAATGTCCTGCTTCTCGAACGCTTCGTCCTTGATGCCGAGACGACGCGAACGCGAGCGCACGACCGAACGCGCTGCCTCGACCGACTCCTTCATCACGTCGCCGAGCGAACCGGTGCGTATCACATTGCCCTTGCCCGGCATCACCGCGGCTTCGATCGTCAGCAGATCGCCGCCGACTTCCGTCCACGCGAGGCCCGTCACCTGACCGACCTGGTTTTCCTTCGCCGCGAGGCCGAAGTCGTACTTGCGCACGCCGAGGAACGTATCGAGATTCTCGCCATCGACCTTGATCGCGCCCGACGCCTTCTTCAGCAGCAGCATCTTCACGACCTTGCGGCAGATCTTCGACACTTCCCGCTCGAGCGAACGCACACCGGCTTCGCGCGTGTAGTAGCGGATGATGTCGCGGATCGCCTGCTCGGTGACCTCGATCTCGCCGTCCTTCAGACCGTTGTTCTTCTTCTGCTTCGGCAGCAGGTAACGCTGCGCGATGCTGACCTTCTCGTCTTCCGTATAGCCCGACAGACGAATCACTTCCATCCGGTCGAGCAGCGGCGGCGGGATGTTCAGCGAGTTCGACGTCGCGACGAACATCACGTCCGACAGATCGAAGTCGACTTCGATGTAGTGGTCGGCGAACGTGTGGTTCTGTTCCGGATCGAGCACTTCGAGCAGCGCCGACGACGGATCGCCGCGGAAATCCATCCCCATCTTGTCGACTTCGTCGAGCAGGAAGAGCGGATTGCGCACGCCGACCTTCGCCAGGCTCTGCAGGATCTTGCCCGGCATCGAGCCGATGTAGGTGCGGCGGTGACCGCGGATCTCGGCTTCGTCACGCACACCGCCGAGCGCCATCCGGACGAACTTGCGGTTCGTCGCACGCGCGATCGACTGGCCGAGCGACGTCTTGCCGACGCCCGGAGGCCCGACGAGGCACAGGATCGGCGCCTTCACCTTGTCCACGCGCTGTTGCACCGCGAGGTACTCGAGAATGCGTTCCTTCACCTTTTCGAGGCCGAAGTGATCCTCGTCGAGCACCTGCTCGGCGTTCGACAGGTCGTTGTTGACCTTGCTCTTCTTGCGCCACGGCAGGCCGATCAGCGTGTCGATGTAGTTGCGCACGACGGTCGCTTCCGCGGACATCGGCGACATCAGCTTCAGCTTCTTGAGCTCGGCGTCGGCCTTCTTCTTGGCTTCCTTCGGCATGCGCGCGGCGTTGATGCGCTTCTCGAGTTCCTCGAGATCCGCACCCTCTTCGCCTTCGCCCAGTTCCTTCTGGATCGCCTTGACCTGCTCGTTCAGGTAGTACTCGCGCTGGCTCTTTTCCATCTGACGCTTCACGCGCCCACGGATGCGCTTTTCGACCTGGAGAATGTCGATCTCCGCCTCGAGCTGCGCGAGCAGGTGCTCGAGACGCTCGATGACCGGGAACATCTCGAGGATGTGCTGCTTCTGGTCGAGTTTGAGCGGCAGACGCTCGGCGATCATGTCCGCGAGACGGCCTGCTTCGTCGATGCCCGACAGCGACGTGAGGATCTCCGGCGGGATCTTCTTGTTCAGCTTCACGTACTGGTCGAACTGCGACACGATCGCGCGGCGCAGCGCTTCCGTTTCCGCGCTGTCGGCATGATCGGGCTCGAGCGGCATCACTTCGCAGGAGAACTGCGTCTCCTGCTCTTCGATGGACAACGCCTTCGCGCGCTGCAGCCCCTCGACGAGCACCTTCACGGTGCCGTCCGGCAGCTTCAGCATCTGCAGAATGTTGGCGATACAGCCGACCTCGTACATGTCCTTCTCGGTCGGCTCGTCCTTGGCCGCGGTTTTCTGCGCGACGAGCATGATGTGCTTGCCGCCTTCCATCGCTGCTTCGAGGGCCTTGATCGATTTCGGCCGGCCCACGAAGAGCGGAATCACCATGTGCGGGAAAACGACGACATCCCGCAGCGGCAGCAGCGGGAGCGTGATGCGTTCCGGCGGAAGAAGTTGGGTGCCTGACATTTCATTTCCCCATGAGTGGAATCAATTGTTCGGTAATTGAGGCCGCCACAACGAATTGCAAGCCTTCAAGTGCGGGAAATATTCGGTAAGAAAGTAACCACCGCGTATCGAGTCAGAGTTACCCACAAGATAAACGAAAAAAAGCCGCCCACGGTCTCATGAACGGCCTTTTTCGCAGAACATCGTCGGCAAGCCGGTCAGTTCGAACCCGCCACCTTCGGCGTGTCCTCATAGATCAACAAAGGCTTGCCGTCGCCATCGATGACGTTCTCGTCGATGATGACCTTGCTGACCCCTTTCATCGTGGGCAGCTCGTACATCACGTCCAGCAACGCCTGTTCGATGATCGAACGCAAACCGCGCGCGCCGGTCTTGCGGCGGATCGCCTTGCGGGCGACTGCCTGCAACGCGGCCGGCCGGATTTCCAGCTCGACGCGCTCCATCGCGAACAGCTTGTGATACTGCTTGACGAGCGCGTTCTTCGGCTCGACGAGGATCTTCATCAGCGCGGCTTCGTCGAGCTTGCCGAGCGTCGCCACCACCGGCAGACGGCCGATCAATTCGGGGATCAGACCGAATTTGATCAGGTCTTCCGGTTCGGTCTCGCGCAGCACTTCGCCGGCGTCGCGTTCCTGCTTGCTCTTGACCGACGCGCCGAAGCCGATGCCCGTCTTTTCGGTACGGTCGGTGATCACCTTCTCGAGACCGTCGAACGCGCCGCCGCAGATGAACAGGATGTTGGTCGTGTCGACCTGGATGAAATCCTGGTTCGGATGCTTGCGGCCGCCCTGCGGCGGTACCGACGCCATCGTGCCTTCGACCAGCTTCAGCAGCGCCTGCTGAACGCCCTCGCCCGACACGTCGCGCGTGATCGACGGGTTGTCCGACTTGCGGCTGATCTTGTCGATTTCGTCGATGTAGACGATCCCGCGCTGCGCCTTGTCGACCTCGTAGTTGCAGTTCTGCAACAGCTTCTGGATGATGTTCTCGACGTCCTCGCCGACGTAGCCGGCTTCGGTCAGCGTCGTCGCGTCGGCGATCACGAACGGCACGTTCAGCAACCGCGCGAGCGTCTGCGCGAGCAGCGTCTTGCCGGAGCCCGTCGGGCCGATCAGCAGGATGTTGCTCTTCGACAGCTCGACGTCGTCCTTCTTGTCGAGATGCTTCAGCCGTTTGTAGTGGTTGTAGACGGCCACCGCGAGGATCTTCTTCGCGCGCTCCTGGCCGATCACGTACTGATCGAGGATGTCGCGAATTTCCTGCGGGCTCGGCAGATCCGACCGGGACAGGCTGGCCTCGACGCCGGCCGCAGCGGCCTCGTCGCGAATGATCTCGTTGCAGAGGTCGATGCACTCATCGCAGATGAACACCGACGGACCCGCGATGAGTTTCTTCACCTCATGCTGGCTCTTGCCGCAAAACGAGCAATACAACAGCTTCTCGCTGTTCGAACCTTTTTTGTCCGCCATGAATGTAGAGCCTCCGGACAGGTAAATGACATGATACGCCGATTGCTCCGAACGCCGCGCCTAGGGCGCGACCGGAGCCGGCCGGATGCGCTTGCCGCAGATGCTCAGGGGCGCCGGACAGTGCGGGGGCGCCGCGAATCGGGGCGGCACCCCACTTCAGCTCACGGGCGCTTCAACAGCACCTGGTCGATCAGCCCGTACGCCTTCGCGTCGTCGCTCGACATGAAGTTATCACGGTCGGTGTCGCGCGCGATGCGCTCGACGTCCTGGCCCGTGTGCTGCGCGAGCAGGTTGTTCAACCGTTCCTTCAGGTACAGGATTTCGCGTGCCTGAATTTCGATATCCGACGCCTGGCCGCGCGCGCCGCCGAGCGGCTGGTGGATCATCACGCGCGAGTTCGGCAGCGCAAAGCGCTTGCCCTTCGCGCCCGACGCGAGCAGGAACGCGCCCATGCTGGCCGCGAGGCCCATGCAGAGCGTCGACACGTCCGGCTTGATGAACTGCATCGTGTCGTAGATCGCCATGCCGGCCGACACCGAGCCGCCCGGGCTGTTGATGTAGAGGCTGATGTCCTTGTCGGGATTCTCGCTCTCCAGGAACAGCAGTTGCGCGACCACGAGGTTCGCCGTCTGGTCGTTGACTTCGCCGACCATGAACACCAGGCGCTCCTTCAGGAGACGCGAATAGATATCGTACGAACGCTCGCCGCGGCCGCTCGTTTCGACGACGATCGGCACCAGCCCCAGCGCTTGCGCCTCGAAACCCTGCGGCGCATTCGAAGCAAGCATGTCCAGCAATTCAGCGCGAGTGATCATTCAATGAACCTTGTTCGATTGGAAAATTGAACGGAGGGAAGCCGCCCGCTCAATTGCCATATTAATGGCAACCGTGCGCTTGACGTAAAAACGGCGTGCGGGCCGTCGCTCCGACAGCCGGCACGCCGCTAGAGCGACACTTACGCTTGCGCCGATGCGCTCGCGAGTGCCTCGAAGCTCACTTCCTTGTCCGTCACCTTTGCCTTGCCCAGTACGAACTCGACGACGTTGCTTTCAACGACGAACGCTTCCATCTCGGCGAGGCGCTGCTGGTTGGAATAATACCAGCGGACCACTTCCTTCGGGTCTTCGTAGCTCTTCGCGAACTCGTCGACTTCGGCGCGGATCTGTTCCGGCTTCGCTTCGAGGCCGTTGGCCTTCACCAGCTCGGCCAGCACGAGGCCCAGCTTGACGCGACGCTCGGCCTGCTCGGCGAACATCTCGGCCGGGATCGGTGCGTCCTTCGCGTTCGGCACGCCGCGCTGGGCGAGATCCTGACGCGCCATTTCGACGAGGCGTTGCTGATCCTGCTCGATCAGCGCCTTCGGCACGTCGAGTTCGGAAATCTTCAGCAGCGCGTCCATCACCTGGTTCTTGACGATCGACTGCGTGCGACGCTTGGCTTCGCGCTCGAGGTTTTCCTTGATCTCGGCGCGCATCTTCGTCAGGTCGCCGTCTTCGATGCCGAGCGACTTCGCGAATTCGGCGTCGATTTCCGGCATGTGCGGCCATTCGATCTTCTTCATCGTGACCGTGAATTGCGCCGTCTTGCCCGCCACGTCCTTGCCGTGGTAGTCGTCCGGGAACTTCAGATCGAACGTGCGCGCTTCGCCGACCTTCAGGCCGAGCGCCGCGGTTTCGAATTCCGGCAGCATGCGGCCTTCGCCGAGCACGAACGGGAAGTCTTCGGCCGTGCCGCCCTGGAACGCGACGTCGTCGATCTTGCCGACGAAGTCGACCGTCACACGGTCGCCGTTCTTCGCTGCGGTGTCCGCGCCGCCGTCGCCGTGCTCGCCGGCTTCGCCGCGTGCGTGGTAGTGCACGCGCTGCTTGCGCAGAATGTCCAGCGTGCGGTCGATCTCGGCGTCGCCGATCGACGTCGTCGAGCGCTCGACTTCAGCCGTCGCCAGATCGCCGATCTTCACTTCCGGGTACACCTCGAACGTCGCGTCGAACGCGTATGCGTCCTCGGCCTGCTCCTGCTTCGGCTCGAAGCTCGGCTGGCCTGCGACGCGCAGGTTTTCCGCGCGGCTGATCGTGAAGAATTCCTGGCCGATCTTGTCGCTCAGCACTTCCGCCTCGACCTGACCCGCGTACTGCTGCGCAACCATCTTCAGCGGCACCTTGCCCGGGCGGAAACCCGGCATGCGCACGTTCTTTGCGAGTTTCTGGATACGGGCGTCGATTTCCTTCTGCACGGTGTCCTTCGGCAGGGAAATCGTCACACGGCGTTCAAGCTTGCCGAGGTTCTCAACAACGTTAGCCATGGCTTCAATCGTCCTAAAATTATTCGAGCGAATCGGGTTTTCCTTGCCGTGCCTGCCTGCAGCATGAGGTGCGTCACGCGAAGTGAGCCACATATGTGAACCCCATACGTGAGCCACAAACCCACGCCGCGCCGGAGCGCCACGCCATCCCTGCACGCGCCGGATGGCTAGCGCAAGCGGCTCGGAGCACGGCTTTGGCCGGAAGAATCGACTATTCTAGCAAACAATTTTCCTCATACTCGCCAGAACCCCACTGCGTACGTGAATACCCGCCGTGGCGCCCGCGCCCTTTCGGCGCAATGCGCGCGGATCGCCGCTATGCCGGCGCGCGTATCCACCGCCGGCCCGCCATCCTGTAATCTCCGATTGAAGGTGCGCCGCGCTCGCGGCCCCATTCTTCATACCAATCACGCCTTCCGGAGACACCATGCCGCAACACCCGTCCGCGCCTGTCGTCGTCATCGCGCCCGATTCGTTCAAAGGCTCGCTTTCTGCCGAGCAGGTCGCGGACGCGATCGCCACCGGCATCCGCCGCGCCCGCCCCGATGCGGTCGTGCGCTGCTGCCCGATGGCCGATGGCGGCGAAGGCACGCTCGACGCGATGCTGGCCGGCGGCGGCACGCGGCGCACGTTGCGGGTGGCCGGCGCATCGCTCGCGGCGCGCGACGCGGCGCTCGGCGTGATCGACGAACGCACGGCGATCGTCGAGACGGCGGAGATCGTCGGCATCACGGACGCGATCGGCATGAGCGTGCCGGTCGATGCGCGCAGCACGCGCGGGATGGGCGAAGCGATCCGCACGCTGCTCGATGAAGGCGTGCGCCGCTTCTTCGTGGCGCTCGGCGGCAGCAGCACCAACGACGCGGGCGCCGGCCTGCTCGCGGGGCTCGGCCTGCAATGCTTCGATGCGGGCGGTCAGCCGGTCGAACCGGTGCCGGCGCGGCTCGCCGATATCGCGCGGATCGATGCGTCGGCGCTCGATCCGCGGCTGAAGGAAGCCGAATTCATCGGGATGTCCGATGTCGACAATCCGCTGACGGGCGCGCACGGCGCGACCGCCGTGTTCGGCCCGCAAAAGGGCGTGGCGCCCGCGCAGGTCGCGATGCTCGACGCGGCGCTCGGCCACTTCGCCGACCTGCTCGAGCAGGCGCTCGACCGCCGCTGCCGCGACGCGGCCGGCGCCGGCGCGGCCGGTGGCCTCGGTTTCGCGCTGCACATGCTCGGCGCGCGGTTCGAAGCCGGCGCGGAAGTCGTCGCGCGCCAGATCGGCCTCGATGCGGCGCTCGCCGGCACCGACTGGCTGATCACCGGCGAAGGCCGCTCCGACGTGCAGACGCTGCACGGCAAGGCGCCGTTCATCGCGTGCCGCCACGCGCGGGCCGCGGGCGTGCCGGCGTCGCTGCTGTCGGGCGCGATCGATCCGGCCGCGCTGACGCGGCTGTCCGAGCATTTCAGCGGGTGCTTTTCGCCGGCGCCGGGGCCGATCACGCTCGACGTGGCGATCCGCGACGCGGCGAATCTGCTCGCCAACGAAGCCGAACAGTTGACACGGCTGAAGTACGGCGCACACTGACCGTTGACCCGGGCGCGCGATACAGGAACAATCGGGCCCGCCCATTTTCTTCAGGATTCGACATGAAAGGCCGCCGCCAAGCCGGGCTCGATCAGTTTCTGACCTATCGCCTCCATGCACTCACGAAGCGATCCGATCGCGGCATCGCCGACGTGTATCGGCACAAGCTCGACATTTCGCTGCCCGAAGCGCGCGTGATCGCCGCAGTCGGCGCGTTCGGGCCGTTTTCGATCATGGAGCTCGCGCGGCACACCAACCTCGACAAGAGTCAGGCGAGCCGCGCGGCGGAGGCGCTGCTGCGCAAGGGGCTGCTCGAACGCAGCGCAAGCGACGAAGACGGGCGGATCGTGCTGATCGCGCTGACCGTCGACGGCCGCGCGCTGTATCGGAAGATCATGCCGATCGTGCGCAAGTGGAACGAAGGCTTGCTCGTGTGCCTGTCGGACAGCGAGCGCCAGACGTTCGAGCGCTTGCTCGACAAGGTCGCCACGCATGCGGCCGAGCGCGACGACTGAAACGGGCGGGTACTCACGCGATCGATTTTCACGCGCGTGTAGTCGGCCTGCGGCGGGCTGACTTCGGATTGCGATCAACTGCCTTCCCGGCTGTTCGAGTGAATCCGCTTGTCGCCGAGTTGCATAGCCGGCTTGGCTCTTCGAAAACCCCGAAGCACTGATCGATTTCCCGAACCGCATCGACACGCTTCGGCGCCCGTTCGTTCGCGGCGCCCTCGCCCGCTATAGCCCGCTGTTCGCCGCACGCTGGCGCAGCAAGCCGAGTACCGCGTCGCAATAAGGCGTCGGCACGCCGAGCCTGCGCCCCAGCTCCGGGAACACACCGAGGATCGGCCCGATCTCCAGCGATCGCCCGGCCTCGAAATCCTGCAGCATCGACGTCTTGAAGGCGCCGAGCTTGCGCGTGACGGCAATCCGCTCGGGCGCGCTCATCCCCGTATCGAGGCCGAGTGTCGCGCCGATCGCGGCCGCCTCCTCCATCATCCGCAGCGCGAGCGTCTGGGTGTATGGATCGTCGAGCAACTGCTCGGCCGTCGAGCCCGTCAGCGCGCTGAGCGGATTCATGTTCATGTTGCCCCACAGCTTCGCCCAGATTTCGGTACGGATCGCCGGGGTCGACTCGACGTCGAAGCCGCCCGCGGCGAGCGCGGTGGCCAAGCGCGCCGCCGCTGCGTCGAGGCGCCGGTCCGGCGCGCCGACGAGCAGGCGGTTGCCGCGCCCGCGACGCACGACACCGGGCGCGTCGGTGCTCGACGACAGGTGCACGACGCAGCCGATCGCCTGCGCGGGCGGCAGCACGGCCGAAACAGCGCCGGCCGGGTCGATCGCGTCGAGCGGCACGCCGTCGACCGGCCCGGCGAGACCGTGCGTGAACCACCACGGCAGCCCGTTCATCGCCGCGACGATCACCGTATCGGGCCCGACCAGCGGCGCGATGCGCGCCGCCAACGCCGGCAACGCCTGGGCCTTCAGCGCGATCACCACGTAGTCCTGCACGCCCAGCACGGCCGCATCGTCGCTCGCCCGCACCGGGACGGACGACACGACGCCGGTTTCGTCGATCACGCGCACGCCGTGCGCGTTCAACGCATCGAGCGTCGCGCCGCGCGCATAGGCGCTCACGGTCATGCCGGCTTTCGACAACGCCATCGCGAGCAAGCCGCCGATCGCGCCGACACCGACCACCGCTGCGCGCACAATCCCTGAATTCGTATCGTTCATGAGGGGAATCCGTCTGCTGGAAGAAGACGAGCATAACGCTCGGTGGTTGTGGGTACAACGATTTGTCGAAGCGCGGTTGCGGCGAAATGGCGGGAACGGTTCGACGCGGCGTGCTGCCGGAAGCTGCTTCGTCTCCCGTCGGGGCGTGGTGGCATGCGGGCGCTTCGACGTCGCAGACGCGGCGCCCTGCCCTGTGATCGTGCAGCGGCCCTGCCGGACGGGCGGGCCGCGTCGTTCGGTTCGTCACGCGCGCTGACCCACGATACACCGCCGCGATGCCTCGGCCCTTGCGCGATCCGCGCGGATGGGGTCTCCTGTGCGTTTAACCCTGCCTGGCTCAGCCGCTCTTCAGATGAACTCGTCCCCGCGCGACCCCGACAGCAACGACAAAGCGCGCCGCCAGCCGTCGAAGCTGGTTTTGAATATCGTCGCCGTACTGGTCGGCCTGATCACGTTCGCGATCGGCGCGGGATGGTTGGTCTACAGCTGGATCGTCGATCGCGAAGCGCAGTATTTCGCGATTCCGCTGGTGTTCTCGGTGCCGGTGATCGTGGCGGTCGCGGTGCGCAGCTTCTGGGATTAGGCCGGTGCGGCGCGGGGATGCGGCGTGGAAATGAAAAAAGCGCTGCGGTCAGAAGACCGGCAGCGCTTTTTTGCGGCGCACCCCAAGAGGAGGCCGGAACCGCATTCGGTTCACCTTTCCTTTACGCTATTGGGATTCAGCGAGTTCGTATTTTCTGCATGCCCCCACATATACCCCCGGACACTTTGACTGCAATTGGGGACAGTGATCCGGCACAACCGGCGGGGACAGCATATGAAGAACATGAAACAATGTGGCCGCGAACCAACATGTAGCGTCGAGCCGATTCGAAATGACGTCTCGGCCGTCATTCTCCTCGGGAAGTTCGTGCGAGATGTGGTCGCAAATCCGCGAATCCCGATCGAGGTCTGCCGTGATGCCGCCATGCTTGTCCGCAGCCTGCAGCGCGAGCCGATTTAAGGATCGCCCGTGCGCTATTTCACGACCACCGACGTCGGCCAATCGATCCGAAAAGCGTTTGGCGGCTACACCCATATCCTCGTGAATCGAGGATACACGACGATCAAGCCCGTGTTCTTCAGGAGCGCGTCGATCGCCGATCTGCCCGTCTACGTGTGGGCATGGTGGGATCGAGCAAGCGATGGGCAGTTGGCGAGGTGGCGAGACCACGGTGGCGTGCTGCTGGATCGCTACACGTATTCCGACCGGGCCGGCCCGGCGGACGTACTCGTATTCGTGGAATGCCCGATGACGATGGACCGGCTGACCTGCTCGCACGCCAATACTGCCGAGTACACCGTGATCCCGGTCCCGCACACCTGGCGCGTACACGAGGAATGCATCGACCTGCGCACGCCGCGCGTCGAAGATCTGCGCACGATCCGGAGCGCATGCCGCGGACGACGATTGACGGACGAGCAACTTGAGTCCGAGACCGGCATTCCTCGCCAGCGCGTGACATACATGCGCAAGAGTCTGAAGCCAGTCGAAGAATGGGAGCTGCGCCCGCGGTTGGCACCTGGCGCGCCCGGATTGGTACCCGCTTGGGATTGGATCGGGTCCGGGCGCACGGAGCAGAAGAAGGAAGCACGCGAAGAAGGTCACAAGCAATGGCACGGCCGAATCGTTCGTGAAGACCATGAAGCACAATTACGTCGCCTACATGGACAAGTCTGACGCACCAACAGCGCTCTCGCGTCTGGCTATCGCGTTGAACACTACAATGAGCGCCACCCGCACAGAGCCCTGAAATACCGCTCGCCTCGCGAGTTCAGGTGTAATGCGGTGTCATCAACCTAACGGTGTCCGCGTGTCCTGAGTTACAGGGGCAACTCCAGGGATCGTCTACGTCATTTACGGCGACGCACGCGGCAACATCGAATTTGAAGCGCTTGCCGCTATGCCCTTCCTCATCTTTAGCGTGTCGCAGTCTGGAAGCGTGGTTGCTCGCATCCTCTCATGCCGCCCCATGAAATAGCTGGGCGAGATCAGTTACTCGGTCTACCTCGTTCATTTTCCGATGATCACGCTGGGCGTCTACCTCGGGATGATGAAGATCGCCAATCCGTACATCCGCTTTGCAGCCTTTGCTGCGGTCGTGTTGACCTTGTAGACGCTTGTATATCGCTACTTTGAACGCCCGATCTACAGACGCTATCGCGACTTGTTTGTGCCTGTAGGTTATCAGGAGGAGGTCTCTGAGCGCGTCAAAGTCTAGCGCTCGCGGACTGCATGTGAGCGGCGCGGCGCCTCGACGTTCGACACTGTCAGTCTCCCGGTCATCCGGCCGCAGGATCACGACGGGCCGCCTCTCATCGCCGAGAAATAAAGCAGCTGCCTGACGAGCGATGCGCGTATGATGAGTTGAACCGAGCACCCAATTGTAGATTGACCGCTCGCCCCTCCCCAAATCTGCGTCGCGCGCTGCTTGCGCGCCACGTTTGCCCCTCACCTCGCATCGCGCTGTGCAACGACAGCACAGTTCGAGATCGGCTCGCGCGTTGTCTTTGAGTAGCCCAAGGCTCTCGCGGTACAGCAAGTCACGACAAAAATCATCAGAAGGCGGCAAATATGAGCTGGTACTGCGAAGCAGAACGCGAATTGGTACATATAAGGCGAGCGATCGGACTACTTGAGCAAGCGCACCATGCCTTCGTCAACAAGTCGTCGGTGAACGACCCGGCGTACTGGAGAGACAAGCTCACCAAGCTCCGCACGCAGCCCGTGCGAAACAGGGTCTTCGAAATCCAAGTGGACGAGCTTTTAGGCCGCCTCGCACTGATCCAGGATCCGCATTGCCGCAAGTAGGGCGCGCTCCTTCACCTTTTCCGAGCGTACGGCCATCGAACACCTACGCTTTGATTATCACCGGGAGGAAGCCATGACCCCACACGACGTCATCACGATCTTCGAGCGGTTGAATGCCGAAGGACGGGCAGCGGTCGATCTGGACCACGCTTGTGCCGGTTTCGCTGGTTGGCTGGCGGCCACCTGGGATACATTGGGGGAAGAAGACATTGCGTTGCTGACATCGATCGGCGCAACGCTGTATCGCGAGGGCTACGGGCGGCGATACTAGGGAGCTATAGCGGCGGCGGTCAATGCTCCACGAATTGGCGCCACCGCGGATACTGCTCGAAGAATCGTTCGTCAACGACCGCCAGATACAGCGTCGGCGACTCGCGATTTGTCGTCTCCATCTGGGGAGGCCTCATCAAACGACGATCGACACTGCTGGCGACCGACCAGGCAGTGAGATCGTCGTTGAACTGGAAGACGTCTTTCGTCGGGATGTGCAGTTTGATGGCAGGCATGGCACGCTCCGGATCGCGCAACGACGCCATCATCGCGCAGCCCGCCGGATGTGAAAAGCCCCGCTCGGCACTGGCTCACGCAGGGGCGGTGGCAAGATCAGATCTCGGCAAAATATTGGTCGATCAACATCTGCCGCCCCCGGCCGAGCAACCAATCGATACCCACGCTAGCCGCAGCATTCAGCGCCGTCTGCTCCCTCGAAAATTCAGGACCTACACCGGCGCCGATTATGCTGCCACCATGGGACGGATCAGCGTCGTAAATTTCCCAGTGGCCTACCCACGACGCCATGCTCTCGCTAGGTACTGTGACTGTCTTCATCCATTCCTCGCGGAGTGGGAACTGCTTGAGAACGAGCATCGTCGAACCTCGGCAAGGAGGGACGAACCGGTTATTTGGGGACGGCGTTCCACAAGTAATTGCTCCACCACTGCATCATCTTGCGGCGCTCGGGCAGGTACTCAGCGTGGTTGTACGCCGCCCGGACGCCGTCGCGCTCGCTATGGGCCAGCTGCCGCTCGATCCAGTCGCGGTTGAAGCTGTGTTCGTTCAGGATCGTCGACGCAAGGCCGCGGAAGCCGTGCCCCGTCATCCGTGAGTGGTAGCCCATCCGGTACAAGGCGTACAGGATCGTGTTCTCGCTCATTGGCTTCTTGGAGCTCGACCGACTCGGGAACAGGAACTGGCTGTGGCCGTTCAGTTCGGGGAGCTTCGCGATCACCTCGAGGGCCTGCGTCGACAGCGGCACGATGTGCGGCGTGCGCATCTTCATCTTCTCGGGTGGGATGCGCCATTCCTTCTTCTCGTCGATTTCTGTCCACTCGGCAAAACGCAGCTCGCTCGTACGAACAAATGTCAGCGCCATGAACTGCAGCGCCAGGCGTGTCTGAAAGTCGCCGTCGTACGCGCTGATCTGCCGCATGAGCTCCGGCAACTCTGCCTCGCTGACACGCCGCATGTGCACGACGAAACGGGGCTTCAGCGCGCCGCGGAGATCGGGAGCGGAGTCACGCTCTGCCCGGCCTGTGGCAATGGCGTATCGGAAGATCTGGCTCGTTGCCTGAATAGTCTTGTGTGCGAGCTCGATCGCGTCGCGCGCCTCGATCTTCCGTATCACCGCCAACAGCTCGGGCGCCATAATCTCGGCGATCGGCCGCGCTCCGATCGCGGGAAACAGTTCGCGCTCGAGCAGCTTCATGATCCTGTCCGCGTGTCGCTCGCTCCATGCACCCTTCTTCTGCTGATGCCACTCCCGCGCGATCGGCTCGAATGAGTTCTCACGGTCCAGGCTGCGCTGAGCCTTCACGCGCTTCTTTTCGTGCGATGGATCGAGGCCGGCGCGCAATTGGTCCTTGATCTCATCACGAGCCTTCCGAGCAGCCAGCAAGGTGACCGCCGGATAGACCCTGAGGGCCATCCGTTTCTCCTTGCCGTCGATGCGATACTTCAACCGCCAGTACTTGGAGCCGTTGGGCATGATCTCGAGGTACATGCCCTGACCGTCGGCCAGCTTGTAGGACTTTTCGCGGGGCTTGGCCGCACGAACGGCGACATCGGTAAGGGGCATTTGAGCGCGGGGGCATTTCGATGCCCCTGATCAGAGAAAACTGCCCCCCCTAAGATGCCCCCGGTTTCGTGGGTGTCAATGAGAAACGCTGGGCGGCGCTGGCAACAAAAAGCCCCGCAAGTACTCGACTGGCGGGGCCTTTTAGCCAAACATGGGATTGCTTGGGAATATATGTGGTGCGTGAGGCCGGACTCGAACCGGCACACCCTTGCGGGCGTCAGGACCTAAACCTGGTGCGTCTACCAATTTCGCCACTCACGCGCATTTCTGTCGCCCTGACCGCGCGGCACGCAAACATGCGTCTCGCACGCAGCCACGGATCCCGCGCCGGCTCGGAAACCGGCACGCCCGATCAGGCGAGCGCGAGATTCTACCCGATCTCCGCCGCGTTGTGTTGCCCGGCCGGCGCCTGCCGGACAGCGGTGCTAGAATGCCGCGCTCGACGTGTCGTCCAAGCGCCGCCGCGCGCATCCCCGAACCTGCCTCCGCCACGATCCCACCCGTGAATTTCGACGACTACTGCCAGCACAAGGCCGCCCCCGCGGGCTCCAGCGTCTACTACGCGCTGCGCCAGGCGCCGCGCGCCACCGAGCCGCGTCTCACCGCCCTGTTCGCGCTGCGCCGCGAACTCGAGGAAACCGTCAAGGAAATCAGCGACCCGACCGTAGGGCACACGAAGCTCGCGTGGTGGCACAAGGAACTCGCAGCGCTCGCCGCCGGCGCGCCGACGCATCCGGTCACGAAGTCGCTCGCGCAGCATCATCCGACGATCGCCGCCGAAGCCGATGCGCTGCGCACGCTCGTGAACGGTTTCGGAATGGACCTCGAACAGGCGCGCTATCTCGACTTCGCCAATCTGCAGCGCTACATCGCGCAGGTCGGCGGCGCGTTTGCTTCGCTGGTCGCGCGCGCGAGCGCCGCGAATCCGGCCGACCCGCAATCGTGGGCCGCGGACGCCGGCCACGCACTGATGCTCGCGCAGTTCGTGCAGGAACTCGGCAACGATGCGCGCCATGGCCGCATCTATCTGCCGATCGACGAACTGCAACGCTACAACGTGACCGCGGCCGATCTGCTCAATCGCCGCTACAGCCCCGCCTTCACCGAGCTGCTGCAGTTTCAGACCAGCCGCGCACGCGCAGCGCTCACCGCCGCCGACGCGGCGATCCCCGCAGCGGAACGCCGCGCGCAGCGCACGCTGCGCGCGCAGATCGCGCTGGCCGGCGCACTGCTCGACGAAATCGAACGCGACGGCTACCAGGTGCTGCATCAGCGCATCGCGCTGACGCCGATCCGCAAGCTGTGGATCGCGTGGCGCGCGGCGCGCCGCCACTGAGCCGCCCGCCTTACACCTTCAGCAGCGGCAGCGTGTCGAAGCGTGCCTGCAGCACGCGCGTCGCATCGAGTCCCCACCACGGTCCGAGCACGGTCGCGTAAAGCTGTCGGAAGTCGACCGCGACCGGCAGGTTGCCATTGCCGTCGAGCCGCGCGAGCGCCGGCGGCGCCCCATACAGCCCGCCCGCCACGCGGCCGCCCATCACGAAATGCGGCGCGGCCGTGCCGTGATCGGTGCCGTTGCTCTGGTTCTCGCGCACGCGCCGCCCGAATTCCGCATACGTCATCACGAGGGTCTGATTCCAACGTCCGAGCTCGAGCAACGCGCCGCGCATCGCGCTCATCCCTTGCGCGAACTGCTTGAGCAGCGCAGCGTGCTGCCCCGGCTGGTTCTGATGCGTATCGAAGCCATTCAGCGTCAGGCGCAACACCGCGACGCCATCCTGCGCGCCCGGCCCCGATGCCTCGCACGCGGCCAGCACCTGCATCGCGGTCTTCACCGACGTGCCGAACGCACCGGCCGGAAACGCGGTCCGGAACTCGCGCATCCCGCCGCGCGGGCGCAGCCGGTCGGCGGCCTTCACGATGTCGTTCTCGACGTCGATGATGTGCGCGAGCGCCGGGTTCTGTTCGCGCAGCGACGACGGCTCGGCAAGCCGCGCCGCACGGATGAACTGCGCGGGATTGACGAGCGCGATCGCACGCGCGCCGTTCGCGAGCGGCCCCATCTCCGCGCTGCCGAGCACGACGCCGTCGGCTGCGAACCCGGGCGGCACCGGCGCCTGCGCGAAGGTACGGGTGAGCCAGCCCTCGCGCAGATACTGGTCGGCGCGCGATGCGGTATCCCAGATCTCGATCGAGCGGAAATGCGACAGGTTCGGCTGCGGATAACCGACGCCCTGCACGATGGCGAGCTGCCCGTCGTGCCACAGCGGCATCAGCGGCGCGAGCGCAGGATGCAGCCCCGTCTGCGCATCGAGCTGCAGCGCCTGATCGCGCTTGACGCCGATGCTGCGACGAAACTGGTAGTAGAGCGGGTCCGCGTACGGCACCACCGTGTTCAGCCCGTCGTTGCCACCCTTCAGCTCGACGAGGATCAACACGTTCGCATACGCGCCCTGCCGCCCCGGCGCGGCCGCAGCCAGCGCAGGCACTTGCCACAGCGACACGCCGGCCGCAGCCGCGGCGCCGGTCAGCGTCAGAAAATCACGTCGGTTCATCGCACGTCCTTTTGCTCGCCGTCGCGCATTCTGGACGCGCCGGCGTTGCACTTCATCGTCGGTTGAATCATTTCAGTTGGTAGGCCGGGTCCATCAGCAGCGCCTCGAGATACGCGCTACCGGTCGAGTCCGTGTCGATCGCAGCGACCGGTGAAAGCTGCAGCACCGCGTGCTGCAACTGCAGTTCGGTCGACAGCCCGGCGATCGCCTGCGGTCGCGCACGAAACTGCACGAGCCAGCGTTCGAGGTCGAACCGCAAGCCGCCGCGCGCGGGCTTCGCCGACGCCGCACGCATCCCGCCGGCGGCAGACGCCGCATCGATCGGCTGCAGCGCATGGGCGCGCGCCGCCGATGCCTGCGCGATCGCGTGCGCCGGCGCGCGCATGCCGGCCGTCTCCGTCGCGCGAAACAGTTGCTCGACGAACTGCTTGCGCGCGAGCAGCGTGGTGCTGTTGATCCACGTCGCACCACCGGGCCAGCCCTTCACGTTGGGCGGATAGAACAGGTTCTGACCGAGCGTGCGCACGGTGTTGGCAAGCATCTGCGGGTCGCCGTACGCGACGTCGAACAGCCGCACCGTCCCGACGACGAACTCGACCGGCGACTTCACGAGCACGCCACGATTGCGCGGATCCCAGAACGCATCGGTCGACCATAGCGCGGCGAGCGCCGCACGGATCTCGTAGCCGCTCGCGCGAAACCGTTCGGCCACGCCGTCGAGCGCGGCCGCATCGGGCGTATCGGATACGAACTCGCGCCACAGCTTGCCCGCGATGAAGCGCGCGGTGCCAGGACGCGCCAGCAGGATGTCGAGAAACGCGTCGCCGTCGAACGCGCCGGTCTCGCCGAGGATCGTCTTCTCGCCCGTATCGTGCCAGTCCGGCCGCACCACGAAGCCGAGCGTATCGGGATCGACGCTCCAGCCGGTCAGCGCACGCGCGGCTTCGGTCACGTCGTGCTGCGTGTAGCGGCCTTCGCCGAGCGTGAACAGCTCCATTACCTCGCGCGCGAAATTCTCGTTCGGGCGCCCCTTGCGGTTGCTCGCGCCGTCGAGATACTGCAGCATCGCCGGGTCCTTCGCGACCGCATGCAGCAGCGTGCCGAAATTGCCGAGCGCCTCGCGGCGAAACAGCGCATTCTGCGTGGCCATCGTCTGCGGATACGGGACCTTGTCCTGCCCCGACGTGAAGTGGCCATGCCAGAACAGCGTCATGCGTTCGGTGAGCGGCGACGGCGTCGCGACCATCTCGTTGACCCACACCGCGCGCAGCGCATCGTAGCGGCGGTTGCGTTCGCGCTGCTCGTCGCGCCGCAGCTCGGGCGTCAGTGCCTGACGCTGCGCGCGTGTCGGCGGCGGCTCGGCGAGCCAGTCGGGCCAGGTCGTCACGGGGTCGCGGCGCACGTTGCCGAGCGTGTCGGCGACGGCTTGCGCGCGCGTCATGCCGACGAGGCGTGCGACGTCGGCGGGTGCGGGGGAAAAGCCGGTACGGCTCAAGAAGAACAGCGCATCGTCGGCGTCGAGCGGCGCCTGCATCGCAGGCGATGTCGGTGCGGCAGCGTTCGCTTTCATCGTCGGGGGCTCCCGGAGCGCACCGGCGGTGCGGATGCCGGTACAACGGCAGCACCGACGCGCACGTTGACGGGGAAATTGCTACGGAATCTTTCCGTGACCGCGCAACGCATGCGCGGATCAGCGCTTGTACAACTCGCGGACGGCGTCCTCGATGTGCTGGCGCAACAGGTGGCGCTCCTCGGGCGTCATGTGCCCGTCGCGGCGGCGCTGTTCGAGATCGGGAGGCACGGCGGAACGGCCGGCGGAATCGGCCGCGTGGTCGGACTGCGTCGCTTTGCCCCGCGACAGCTTGCGCGACGATGCGCCCTGCTCGGGGCGCTGCGCATACGCGACGTTCGACGCATATGGACCGGCGAGCGCGATCGTCAGCATCAGTGCAATCCGGGCAGATCGCATGACCGTCCTCGCTTCTTTGGTCGATTTGTTCGCTTCGTCACGCGGCAACCGGTTACCTCTGGTACTTGAAAAACCCTGCGAATTCGGGCGTACAAAGATGAAAGATGGAGTGCAGGGGAGTATCTACCGAATTTCGGCTTCGAGTAAAGGAATCTCTATAGCCTGCCTTTACTCCGTGCGACACTACGGGTAAATTTTGTAACCGACTGTAACGCGCGAAAATACGCAAGCGTGCGTCATTTCCCATTCGCGATAAGATGCCGCTCATGGAAACGAAAAACCCCTCCAAGATTCTCGTCGTCGACGACGACCCGCGCCTGCGCGATCTGCTGCGCCGCTATCTCGGCGAGCAGGGTTTCAACGTATACGTCGCTGAGAACGCGACGGCGATGAACAAGCTCTGGGTGCGCGAACGTTTCGATCTGCTCGTGCTCGACCTGATGCTGCCCGGCGAAGACGGCCTGTCGATCTGCCGCCGGCTGCGCGGCAGCAACGATCGCACGCCGATCATCATGCTCACCGCGAAGGGCGAAGACGTCGATCGCATCGTCGGGCTCGAGATGGGCGCCGACGATTACCTGCCGAAGCCGTTCAACCCGCGCGAGCTCGTCGCGCGCATTCACGCGGTGCTGCGCCGTCAGGCGCCGGCCGAGTTGCCGGGCGCGCCGTCGGAAACCACCGAGGTGTTCGAGTTCGGCGAGTTCTCGCTGAACCTCGCAACGCGCACGCTGACGAAGTCCGGCCAGGAGATCCCGCTCACGACCGGCGAGTTCTCGGTGCTGAAGGTGTTCGCGCGCCATCCGCGCCAGCCGCTGTCGCGCGAGAAGCTGATGGAACTCGCGCGCGGCCGTGAATACGAAGTCTTCGATCGCAGCCTCGACGTGCAGATCTCGCGCCTGCGCAAGCTGATCGAGCCGGACCCGGGCAGCCCGCGTTTCATCCAGACCGTCTGGGGCCTCGGCTACGTGTTCATCCCCGACGGCGCGGCCTGATCGCCTTTCTTCCGGTTTCGCCCCGCCTACGGCCCGTCCCATGCGTATCGACCGGCGCCTCCTGCAGCTCGCGTTCGGCGGGCTGTTCTGGCGCACCTTCCTGCTGATCGCGCTGCTGATCTCGGTCAGCCTCGCCGCGTGGTTCCAGAGCTTTCGCGTGATCGAGCGGGAGCCGCGCGCGCAGCGCGTCGCGCTCCAGCTCGTCGCGGTCGTGAAGCTCACGCGCACCGCCCTGCTCTATTCCGATCCCGACTTGCGGCGTGCGCTGCTGCAGGACCTCGAGAGCAACGAGGGCGTGCGCGTCTATCCGCGCGAAAAGACCGACAAGTTCAAGCTGCAGCCCGACGAATCGCTGAACCGGCTGATCGAACACGACATCCGTAGCCGCCTCGGCGACGACACCGTGATCGCGCAGTCGGTCAACGACATTCCCGGCGTGTGGATCAGCTTCAAGATCGACGACGACGACTACTGGGTCGCACTCGATCGCGATCAGCTCGACAACGTGACCGGCCTGCAGTGGGCCGGCTGGGGCCTGTTCGCGCTGGCGCTGTCGCTGTTCGGCTCGGCCTTCATCACGAGCCTCGTGAACCGGCCGTTCTCGCGGCTCGCGCTCGCCGCGCGTCAGGTCGGCTCGGGCCAGGCGCCAGAGCCGCTGCCCGAGCGCGGGATGGGCGTCGCGGCCGACACGAACCGCAGCTTCAACCAGATGGTGCGCGACCTCGAACAGCTCGAGGCAGACCGCGCGCTGATGCTCGCGGGCATCTCGCACGACCTGCGCACGCCGCTCGCGCGGCTGCGGCTCGAAACCGAGATGAGCCCGTCCGATCAGGCGACCAAGGACGCGATGGTCGACGACATCGAGCAGATGGACCGCATCATCGCGGCCTTCATCGACTATGCGCGCCCGGCCCAGCGCAAGCCGGAGCCGGTGGACCTGTCGTCGATCGCGCATGAGGTCGCCGCGCGCGTGTCCAACGAGGACGGCGTCCAGATCCGCACGCGGCTCGCGCCGAGCGCCGTGATCGAAGCCGACGAAACCGACATGCGCCGCGTGATCGGCAACCTCGTCGAGAACGCGCGCAAATACGGCCAGAGCCGCGACGACGGCATCTCGCGCATCACGCTCGAAACGCGCGTCACGCATACGCGCGTCGAGCTGTCGGTGAGCGACGAAGGCCCGGGCATCCCGGAAGACCAGCTGCCGCTCGTGATGCGCCCGTTCTACCGCGTCGACACCGCGCGCACCAAGGCGGACGGCACGGGGCTCGGGATGGCGATCGTGCTGCGGCTGGTCGGCCGCTATCGCGGCGCGCTGCGGCTGCGCAACCGCAGCCCCGAGGCAGGCCTCGAGGTCTCGCTCGAATTCCCCGCCGCCGGCAAGGCACGCGCGACCGCATGACGCGTGTACGCACGTTTCGTGCGCGCCACACTATCGCCGCAGTTGAAAAAAACTATGGCGTTTGTTAGTCAAAATCTATTGAATGGCTTTATTAATAGTGCTATAGTCTGCCCTATGCTGTCACAACGACGTTGCAGCACCGAGGTAGCTTGACTCAGTCTTCTTCCCAACACATACAGGAGTATCCGCATGAAAACCGTGGGCGATAAACTCGAAGCTTTCACCGTCGTAGCCGCGAAGCCGGGCTTCAACAATCATGAGGAAAACGGCCAGTCGGCGTTCGAAACCGTCACCGAAACGTCGTTCCCGGGCAAGTGGAAGATCATCTACTTCTATCCGAAGGACTTCACGTTCGTGTGCCCGACGGAAATCGTCGAATTCGCGAAGCTGGCGAAGCAGTTCGAAGAACGCGACGCCGTGCTGCTCGGCGGCAGCTCGGACAACGAATTCGTCAAGCTCGCATGGCGCCGTGAGCACAAGGATCTCGACAAGCTGAACCACTACTCGTTCGGCGACGTCAAGGGCGAACTGATCGACCAGCTCGGCGTGCGCGACAAGGAAGCCGGCGTCGCACTGCGCGCCACGTTCATCGTCGATCCGGACAACACGATCCAGCACGTGTCGGTGAACAACCTGAACGTCGGCCGCAACCCGGAAGAAGTCTTGCGCATTCTGGACGGCCTGCAAACGGACGAACTGTGCCCGTGCAACCGCGCAGTCGGCGGCGCAACGCTGTAAGCGCATCGATGCTCGAAGCCCGCGGCGCACGTGCTGCCTGCGGGCTTTTTTAACGGCCAACCCATAGGAGATATCAATGGAATTCATCGACTCGATTAAGGCGCGCATCCCCGACTACGCGAAGGACATTCGCCTGAACCTCGACGGCACGATCTCGCGCTCGTCGCTGGAAGGCAACGATGCGGTCGGCGTCGCGCTGGCGGCGGCGTTCGCGGCGAAGAGCACGGTGCTCGTCAAGACGATCCGCGAAGCCGGCGTGCTGTCGCCCGAAGAGACGAACGCGGCGCTGACCGCGGCCGCGCTGATGGGGATGAACAACACCTGGTATCCGTATGTCGAGATGGCAGACGACGCCGACCTGAAGACGCAGCGCGCCGAGCTGCGGATGGGCGCGTATGCGTCGCATGGCGGCGTCGACAAGCGGCGCTTCGAGATGTATGCGCTCGCCGCGTCGATCGTCGGCAAGTGCCACTTCTGCGTGCAGTCGCACTATGCGCTGCTGAAGAACGAGCAAGGCATGACGACGACGCAGCTGCGCGACGTCGGCCGCATCGCGTCGGTGATCAACGCCGCCGCGCAGGTGATCGCCGCCGAAGGCGCATAAGCGCGCGGGCCGCAACGGCCCGCCCCGCAAAACGACAAATGCCACGCATCAGCGTGGCATTTGTCATTCGGGCGGCACACGCTGCACGCCGCACGCCGGATCGAACCGGCCTGCGACGCGCACGCGCAACCGCTACTTCACCAGCAGCGCGGCCGCCTGCGCCTCGATGCCGTCGCCGCGGCCGAGATAGCCGAGCTTCTCGTTGGTCTTCGCCTTCACGTTCACGCGCTCGAGCGGCAAGCCGAGGTCGGCCGCGATGTTCGCGCGCATTCCGTCGATGTGCGGCGCGAGCTTCGGCGCCTGCGCGATCACGGTGCTGTCGACGTTCTGGATCGTGAAGCCGGCCGCCTTCACGCGCGCCGCGCATTCGCGCAGCAGCACGCGGCTGTCCGCGCCCTTGAAGGCGGCGTCGGTGTCGGAGAAATGGCGGCCGATGTCGCCGAGCGCCGCCGCGCCGAACAGCGCATCGGTGATCGCGTGCAGCAGCACGTCCGCATCCGAGTGGCCGAGCAGCCCGCGCTCGTACGGAATCGTCACGCCGCCGATGATGAGCGGGCGCCCCGGGACGAGCTGATGCACGTCGTAGCCTTGTCCGATTCTGAAATCCATGCGTGTTCCGGTTGAGATGAAGTGAAAGTCAGGAGGCGTGCGCGGGAGCCGCGAGAATCGCTTCCGCGAGCGCGAAGTCTTCCGGGTACGTGACCTTGAAGTTGCGCAGGCTGCCCTGCACGACGCGCGGCGTATGGCCCGCCCATTCGATCGCGCTCGCCTCGTCGGTCAGGTCGTGCCCTTCGCGCTGCGCGCGCAGGATGGCGTCGCGCAGCATGCCGATGCGAAACATCTGCGGCGTCTGCGCCTGCCACAGCGCGTCGCGCGACTCGGTGCGCGCGATCGCGTCGCCGCCCGTCGGCACGCGCTTGAGCGTATCGGCGACCGGCAGCGCGAGGATGCCGCCCACCGGATCGTCCTTCAGCGTCGCGACCAGCGTGCGGATCAGCGTCGGCGTGATGCCGGGGCGCGCGGCGTCGTGCACGAGCACCCAGTCCTGGTCGGTCGCGCCGAACTCGGCGAGCCCGAGCAGCCCGTTGAGTACCGACGCCTGACGCGAGCCGCCGCCGCAGCGGCGCACCGCGAAGCGCAGGCCCGCGAAGCGGCGTGCGTCGAAATGGGTATCGTCGGGCGCGAGCACGACGAGCGTCTGGGCGAACTCGCTGCAGGCGTCGAACGCGGCGAGCGTGTAATGGAGAAGCGCGCGACCGGCCAGCGTGCGGTATTGCTTCGGCACGGCCGAACCGGAGCGGCTGCCCGTGCCGGCGCAGGGAATCAGGGCAAAAAGTCGGGGTGTCACGAACGGAGAACGCCGGAAAGGTGAAATCGAGAAGCGGATTTTATAATAGGTCTTTCGTCTCGACCGGCGCACCGCGCTGCGCCCGTGCCCGCCACCCCTGCCGTCCCTATGCCAGACACCGCTACCAACCCGTTCGCCTCGCCCGTCGCCCGCGTCAAACCGGGCCAGCGCTTCATCTTCGACGGCGCGCACGGCTCCGCAGACGCACTCGCCATCGCCCGCTATCTTGCCGAGAACCGCGACGCGGTCCCGCTCCTCGCGGTGATCTGCGCGAATGCGGTCGACGCACAGCGGCTGTCGCAGGAGCTGCGCTACTTCTCGCCGGATGCGCGCGTACGCCTGCTGCCGGACTGGGAGACGCTGCCGTACGACACGTTCTCGCCGCACCAGGATCTCGTCTCCGAGCGGCTCGCGACGCTGCACGACCTCGGCGAGGGCCGCTGCGACATCCTGCTGGTGCCCGCGACCACCGCGCTGTACCGGATGCCGCCCGCGTCGTTCATGGCCGCCTACACGTTCGCGTTCGCGCAGGGCGAGCGGCTCGACGAGGCGAAGCTGAAAGCGCAGCTGACGCTCGCCGGCTACGAGCACGTGAGCCAGGTCGTGCGGCCCGGCGAATACTGCGTGCGCGGCTCGCTGATCGACCTGTATCCGATGGGCTCGCCGCTGCCGTACCGGATCGACCTGTTCGACGATCAGGTCGACTCGATCCGCGCGTTCGATCCCGATACGCAGCGCAGCCTGTACCCGGTGCGCGACGTGCGCCTGCTGCCCGGCCGCGAATTTCCGTTCGACGAGGCCGCACGCACGGCGTTCCGCAGCCGCTGGCGCGAGACCTTCGAAGGCGATCCGAGCCGCGCGCCGATCTACAAGGACATCGGCAACGGCGTCCCGTCGGCCGGCATCGAGTATTACCTGCCGCTGTTCTTCGACGAGACGGCCACGCTGTTTCACTACCTGCCGCAGGCCGCGCATCTGGTGTTCACCGGCGACCTCGAGGCGTCGATCCGCCGCTTCACCGCCGATACGAAGCAACGCCACGCGTTCCTCGCGCACGATCGCGAACGGCCGATCCTCGAGCCGCAGCGGCTGTTCCTGTCGGACGAGGATTTCTTCGCGTTCGCAAAACCGTTCGCGCGCGTCGTGCTGCCCGCGCAGCCGGCCGGCGGCTGGGCGACGGCGCTGCCCGAGCTGACGGTCGACCGCCATGCCGACGATCCGCTCGCCGCGCTGCGCACGTTCGTCGAGTCGTCGGGCAAGCGCGTGCTGCTGACGGTCGAATCGGCCGGCCGCCGCGAAACGATCCTGCAACTGCTCGCCGAGCATCGGCTGCGCCCCACGTCGAACGACCACTTCGCGGGCTGGCTCGACAGCGACGCGCCGTTCGCGCTCGGCGTCGCGCCGCTCGCCAGCGGCTTCGCGGTGCCGGCCGAAGGCTACGCGATCGTCACCGAAACCGAGCTGTACGGCGCGCTCGGCCGCCGCGCGGGGCGCCGGCGCCAGGAACAGGCGAGCAACGTCGACGCGATGGTGCGCGACCTGTCGGAGCTAAAGGTCGGCGATCCGGTCGTCCATGCGCAACACGGGATCGGCCGCTACATGGGCCTCGTGTCGATGGATCTCGGCGAAGGCGAGACGGAATTCCTGCATCTCGAATACGCGGGCGACAGCAAGCTCTACGTGCCGGTCGCGCAACTGCACGTGATCTCGCGCTACAGCGGCGCCGATCCCGACAGCGCACCGCTGCACGCGCTCGGTTCGGGCCAGTGGGAACGCGCGAAGCGCAAGGCCGCGCAGCAGATCCGCGACACGGCCGCCGAGCTGCTGAACCTGTACGCGCGCCGCGCCGCGCGCGAAGGCCACGCGTTCGCGCTCGATCCGCGCGACTACGTGAAGTTCGCGGAGAGCTTCGGTTTCGAGGAGACGCCCGACCAGGCCGCCGCGATCGCCGCCGTGATCGGCGACATGACGAGCGGCAAGCCGATGGACCGCCTCGTGTGCGGCGACGTCGGCTTCGGCAAGACCGAGGTCGCGCTGCGCGCGGCGTTCATCGCGGTGATGGGCGGCAAGCAGGTCGCGCTGCTGTCGCCGACCACGCTGCTCGCCGAGCAGCACACGCAGACCTTCGCCGACCGCTTCGCCGACTGGCCGGTGCGCATCGTCGAGCTGTCGCGCTTCAAGACCGCGAAGGAAGTCAATGCGGCGATCGCGCAGATCAACGAAGGCAGCGTCGACATCGTGATCGGCACGCACAAGCTGCTGTCGTCCGACGTGCAGTTCAAGCGCCTGGGCCTCGTGATCATCGACGAGGAGCATCGCTTCGGCGTACGTCAGAAGGAAGCGCTGAAGGCGCTGCGCGCGGAGGTCGACGTGCTGACGCTCACCGCGACGCCGATCCCGCGCACGCTCGGCATGGCGCTCGAAGGACTGCGCGACTTCTCGGTGATCGCGACCGCGCCGCAGAAGCGGCTCGCGATCAAGACCTTCGTGCGGCGCGAGGAAGAAAGCGTGATCCGCGAGGCGATGCTGCGCGAACTGAAGCGCGGCGGCCAGGTGTACTTCCTGCACAACGAGGTCGAGACGATCGAGAACCGCAAGGCGATGCTCGAGGCGCTGGTACCGGAGGCGCGCATCGTGATCGCCCACGGCCAGATGCACGAGCGCGAGCTCGAGCGCGTGATGCGCGATTTCGTCGCGCAGCGCGCGAACGTCCTGCTCTGCACGACGATCATCGAGACCGGCATCGACGTGCCGAGCGCGAACACAATCATCATGCACCGCGCCGACAAGTTCGGCCTCGCGCAGCTTCACCAGCTGCGCGGCCGCGTCGGCCGCTCGCACCACCAGGCTTATGCGTACCTGCTGGTGCACGATCCGCAGTCGCTGACCAAGCAGGCGCAGCGCCGGCTCGAGGCGATCCAGCAGATGGAGGAGCTCGGCTCGGGCTTCTATCTGGCGATGCACGACCTCGAGATCCGCGGCACCGGCGAGGTGCTCGGCGACAAGCAGTCGGGCGAGATCCACGAGATCGGCTTCCAGCTGTACACCGACATGCTGAACGACGCGGTGAAGGCGCTGAAGAACGGCAAGGAGCCGGACCTCACCGCCCCGCTCGCCGCGACGACCGAGATCAACCTGCATGCGCCCGCGATCCTGCCGGCCGACTACTGCGCGGACGTGCAGGAGCGCTTGTCGCTCTACAAGCGGCTGGCGAATTGCGAGCACGGCGATGCGATCGACGGCATCCAGGAAGAGCTGATCGACCGCTTCGGCAAGCTGCCGCCGCAGGCGCAGGCGCTCGTCGAGACGCACCGGCTGCGGCTCGCCGCGAAGCCGCTCGGCATCGTCAAGATCGACGCGAGCGAGGTCGCGATCGGGCTGCAGTTCGAGCCGAACCCGCCGATAGATCCGATGCGCATCATCGAGATGGTGCAGAAGCATCGGCACATCAAGCTCGCCGGGCAGGACAAGCTGCGCATCGAGACGCGCTCGCCGGATCTGGCGATCCGCGTGTCGACGATCAAGGAGACGCTGCGCGCGCTCGCGCCGAGCGCCGCACGCTGAGCGGCGGCACGCACGCACCAGGCACCACGCACGCGATGCTGCGCCGCATCGCGTGCGGCAAAGGCGGCGCGACGCGTTTTTGAGTATGATTTTCTCATTCCTCAGACGGAGTTTTGCCATGTCCATCCTCGACGCGCCGGCACCTTCCGCCGCCGATCAACCCGACGCGTCGCTCGTCAGCCTGCCGTGGATCGAGCGGCTGGTGTCGATGGACACGACGAGCCGCGTGCCGAACCTCGGCCTGATCGAAACGGTGCGCGACGCGCTCGCCGCGAGCGGCATCGAGTCGACGCTCACGCACGACGCGCGCGACGGCTGGGCGAATCTGTTCGCCACGGTGCCCGCGCACGACGGCTCGACCGATGGCGGCATCGTGCTGTCGGGTCACACCGACGTCGTGCCGGTCGACGGCCAGCAGTGGGACAGCGACCCGTTCGCGCCGCAGCTGCGCGACGGCCGCCTGTACGGCCGCGGCACTTGCGACATGAAGGGCTTCATCGGCGCGGCGCTCGCGCTGCTGCCCGAGATGCAGGCAGCCAGGCTCGCGAAGCCGATCCACTTCGCGCTGTCCTACGACGAGGAAATCGGCTGCGCCGGCGCGCCGCTGTTGATCGCCGATCTGGTCAAGCGCGGCGTGAAGCCGTCGGGCTGCATCGTCGGCGAGCCGACCAGCATGCGCCCGATCATCGCGCACAAGGGCATCAACGCATACCGTTGCTGCGTGCGCGGCCATGCGGCGCACTCGTCGCTGACGCCGAAGGGGCTGAACGCGATCGAGTACGCGGCGCGCCTGATCTGCCACATCCGCGACCTCGCGGAGCGCTTCCGCGCCGAAGGGCCGTTCGACGCGCTGTACGACGTGCCGTTCACGACCGCGCAGACGAGCACGATCCAGGGCGGCAACGCGATCAACACGGTGCCGGCCGAATGCCGGTTCGACTTCGAGTTCCGCAACCTGCCGACGCTCGATCCCGAGCAGATCTTCGCGCGCATCGAAGCGTATGCGCAGGAAACGCTGCTGCCGCAGATGCGCCGCGAGCATCCGAACGCCGCCATCGAGTTCTCGAAGATCGCCGCCGCGCCGGGCCTCGACGCGACCGAGCAGGCCGCGATCACGCAGCTCGTGCGCGCGCTCACGGCCGATCAGGACAAGCGCAAGGTCGCGTACGGCACCGAGGCCGGCCTGTTCGAACGCGCGGGCATTCCGAGCATCGTGTGCGGGCCCGGCAACATCGAGCAGGCGCACAAGCCGAACGAATACGTCGAGCTCGCGCAGCTCGCCGCGTGCGAGCAGTTCCTGCGCAAGTTCATCCGCAGCATGTCGGTCGACGCGCACTGACCGCCCGCGCCGGCCTGCGCATGCGGGCCGGCCCCACTCTCCCCATCCGCCACGTCATGTCGACTGAATCAACGGGCCCGGCCCACACGACGATCGACGGCGAGCCGATTCCGACGCTCGACGAAATCGCCGCGCAGCATTTCGCGTTGTCGCCCTGGGTCGCGCGCACGCCGGTATTCGAACGCGCCGATCTGCCGACGCTCGAAGGTACGCACGTCAACTTCAAGTTCGAGCTGCTGCAGGCGAGCGGCAGCTTCAAGGCGCGCGGCGCGTTCACGCACGTGCTCGCGCTCGACGAAGCGCGCAAGAACGCCGGCGTCACCTGCGTGTCGGCCGGCAATCATGCGGCGGCCGTCGCATTTGCGGCGATGCGGCTCGGCAGCAGCGCCAAGGTCGTGATGCCCCATACCGCGAGCCCGGCGCGCATCGCGCAGTGCCGCGCGTATCGCGCGGAAGTCGTGCTGGCCGGCAGCGCGTCGCAGGCATTCGACCTCGTGCGGCGCGTCGAGGCCGAGGAAGGCCGCTTCTTCATCCATCCGTTCAACGGCTATCGCACGATTCTCGGCACGGCGACGCTCGGCTACGAATGGGCGACGCAGACGCCCGACCTCGATGCGGTGATCGTGCCGATCGGCGGCGGCGGCCTCGCGGCCGGCATGGCCACCGCATTGCGCCTCGCGAATCCGCGCGTGCACGTGTACGGCGTCGAGCCCGAAGGCGCCGACGCGATGTGCCGCAGCTTCGCGGCGAACCACACGATCAAGATGGGCGCGATGCAGAGCATCGCCGATTCGCTGATGGCGCCGCACACCGAGGAATACAGCTATCAGCTGTGCCGGCGTCACGTCGACCGGATCGTCACCGTGTCGGACGACGCGCTGCGCGCGGCGATGCTGTTCCTGTTCTCGCATCTGAAGCTGGCGGTCGAGCCCGCGTGCGCGGCCGCGCTCGCGGGGCTGCTCGGCCCGCTGCGCGAAACGCTGCAGGGCAAGCGGGTCGGCGTGCTGCTGCCGGGCACGAACACCGATCCGGCCACGCTCGGCATGCATCTCGCGCACGCGCAGCTGCAGCGCTGAACCCGCTCGCGACGCTCAGGGTTATCCCCAGTTTTTGTTGACAGCCCTGTTGATAACCCGCCGCACCTCTCCGCAAGTGGTTGAGCGCGCAGCGTTTTACGTGCTCGCACGGGGCCGGACGCAAAATAGGCAGATGCGGCCGGCGAACGCGATCCATCGGCGCTTTGCGCGCCGCACCCGACCCTTCGTGATCCCGATCATCGCCGTCCGCTGCACCGCGGCGATCCGCCACGCGTAGCGCGGGCGATTCCTCACACGAACCATCGAACCATCGGCGTGCGCGTCGCGCCGGCACCCGACCGCCGGTCTGCTCGGGTTCGCGATCGACGTCGACGCGCGGCCGCACGCAAACGAAACGGGCGCCCGAAGGCGCCCGTTGCAGTCGACATGTCTGTGTTCCTCTTACTTGCTTTCGAACATGTCCATGATCTGCTGCTTCTCCTGCTGCGTGACGGGCGGCGGCGCGAGCCCGGCCGCGCCGGCCGAGCCGAGTGCGTCGTTCGCGCTGATCGCGTTCTCGGCCGGGTTGATGTCGACGCTTGCCACGAAGCCGTTGCCCGGCGTGCGGTCGGCGTAATACAGCTCGCCGTCGATCGTCGTCAGCCCGTCGGGCATCGGCATCTGCTGCTCGGGCACGCCGTTCAGCGCGGTGCGCATGTAGTTCACCCAGATCGGCAACGCGAGCTGCGCGCCGAATTCGCGGCTGCCGAGGCTCTTCGGCTGATCGAAGCCCATCCACGCGACCGCGACGAGCGACTGTTGATAGCCGGCGAACCAGCCGTCCTTCGCATCGTTGGTCGTACCCGTCTTGCCCTGCAGGTCGCTCCGGCCGAGCGCGTTGGTGCCCGCGCCGGTGCCGGCCGTCGCGACCGAATGCAGCAGGCTGTTCATCACGTACGCGTTGCGGCCTTCGATCGTGCGCGGCGCCGTGCTGCCCGCGACCGCCGGCTGCGACTTCTGCAGCGGCTGGCCGCGCGCGTCGTCGACTTCGGCGATCAGATACGGATCGACCTTGTAGCCGCCGTTCGCGAACACGGCGTAGCCGGTCGCGAGCTGCAACGGCGTGACGAGCCCGGCGCCGAGCGCCATCGGCAGGTACGGCGGCGTCTTCGCCGGATCGAAGCCGAAGCGCTGCGTCACGTACTGCTGCGCGTACTGCGTGCCGATCGACGCGAGGATGCGGATCGACACGAGGTTCTTCGAGCGCTGCAGCGCGGTGCGCATCGACATCGGGCCGTCCGGCTGATCGTCGTCCTTCGGCTCCCACGCGGTGCCGCCCGGCACGCTCGGCGGGAAGTACAGCGGCGCATCGTTGATGATCGTCGCCGGCCCCATGCCCTTGTCGAGCGATGCCGAATAAATGAACGGCTTGAACGACGAGCCCGGCTGGCGCCACGCCTGCGTCACGTGGTTGAACTTGCTCTTGTTGAAGTCGAAGCCGCCGACCAGCGAACGGATCGCACCGTCCTGCGGCGCGATCGCGACGAGCGCGCCTTCGACCTGCGGCAGCTGCACGACCTGCCAGCCCGTCTTGCCGTCCTTCAGCACGCGCACGATCGAGCCCGGCTTGATCCGCAGCGTCGCGTTCGCGCGCGGGCTCAGCGCAGCGGACACGAAGCGCAGGCCGGCCGGGCCGATCGTCGTGGTCGCGCCGCCGACGAACTGCACGTCGACCGCATTCGGCGATGCCGACAGCACCACGGCCGATTGCAGATCGCCGTTGTCGGGGTGATCGGCGAGCGCGTCGTCGACCGCCTCGTCGCGGTCGTCGCCGGCGGCCGGCAGATTGATCGCCCCTTCCGGCCCGCGATAGCCGTGGCGGCGCTCGTAGTCGAGAATGCCGCGCCGCACGGCCTGATAGGCCGCTTCCTGATCGGCCGCGTTGATCGTCGTGGTGACGGTCAGCCCGCGCGTATAGGTTTCATCCTTGTACTGCTCGTACATCATCTGCCGCACCATCTCGGCGACGTATTCGCCGTGCACCGCGTACTGGTTGCCCGGCGTGCGCACGTGGATCTCCTCCTTCACGGCCTGGTCGTACTGCGGCTGCGTGATGTAGCCGATTTCGAGCATGCGCTTGAGGATGTATTCCTGACGCACCTTCGCGCGCTTCGGATTGACGACCGGGTTGTACGCGGACGGCGCCTTCGGCAGCCCTGCGAGCATCGCCGCCTCGGCGAGCGTGATGTCCTTCAGGTCCTTGCCGAAGTACACGCGCGCGGCAGCCGCGAAACCGTACGAGCGCTGGCCCAGATAGATCTGGTTCATGTACAGCTCGAGGATCTGGTCCTTCGTCAGCGCGCGCTCGATCTTGTACGCGAGCAGCATCTCGTAGATCTTGCGCGTGTAGGTCTTCTCGCTCGACAGGAAGAAGTTGCGCGCGACCTGCATCGTGATCGTGCTCGCGCCCTGGCGCGCGCCGCCGTGCAGCAGGTCGGCCACGCCCGCGCGCAGGATGCCGAGGAAATCGACGCCGCCGTGTTCGTAGAAGCGGTAGTCCTCGATCGCGAGCACCGCCTTCTTCATCACGTCGGGGATGTCCTGGAAGCGCACGAGACTGCGGCGCTCCTCGCCGAACTCGCCGAGCAGCACGTGATCGGCGGAATACACGCGCAGCGGCACCTTCGGCTGGTAGTTGGTCAGCGCGTCGAGCGACGGCAGCTGCGGCGCCATCACGACCAGCGCATAGCCGACGATCAGCGCGCCGACGATCGCGAGCGTCGCGAACAGGCCGACGAACCACAGCGCGACGCGCGAGCCGAACGAGCGACGCCCGTCGCCGTCGCGGCCGCCGCCGCGGCGCGATGCGCGACGGGCGTCGTCGGGCTCGTCGTCATCGGGGTAATAGGCTCCCGACGGCGAACGGCGCAGCGAGTAGTGAGGTTCTTTCCGATCGGAGGAGGAAGACGGTCGTTTGATGATTGGCATGTCGGAATGGCGGGCGAACGTGGCGCCCTCGGACGCATGCGGATAGGCAAGCGGATGAATCAGAGTGGGTGCATCGTGGCACTGTCACGTCGACAGACCGCGTGGCGCAGCGATCCGTTCCCGCGACGTGACAGCGCATTTTAATGAAATCGACCGGTTGACTTCGCGATTTTTTGTAAAAATTCCCGCACTGCTGCGAATTGCGGAACGTATTCGTCCCGGGCTGCGCCTATCATGGTCGCGCAGCGCGCTGCGCGCCGCGCCGTTGCTTTCAATCGCGAAAGCATCGAATCGACGCGACCCGCAGCGCTTGAACTCGCGCACTTAAGCCGTATTTAAGCGGGCGGCGGTGTAATATCCGCCGGCTCACGCGGGTCGGAACCGATTCGCGACGGGCGTTGCCGCTCACGCGGCACCTTTCAAACCACGGAGGATTTCATGTCGCTTTTCGACTCTGTTTCGCGCACGATCAAGGGCCTGCTGAACGACGCGGCCGATTCGGTACAGGATCCGTCGCGCGACGCACGGCAGATCGTGCGGGAGCTCGACGACAGCATCGGCCGTGCCGAGAATTCGCTGATCGAAATCGAGGCACAGGTCGCGACCCAGCGCAGCAAGCGCGATGCGGCCGACGACAAGGTGAAGAAGTACGAGGACGGCGCGAAGCGTGCGCTGCAGGCCGGCGACGAAGCGCTCGCGCGCGAGGCGCTCGCCGCGCAGGCGAACGCGGAAGCCGAGCGCGACGCGCTCGCGGCCGAGCTGACCACGCTCGAACCGTCGGTCGACAAGCTGAAGGGGCAGATCGCCGACATGCGGGCGCGCCGCAACGATCTGAACGCCCGCTCGAACATCCTGCAGGCAAAGCAGGAAATCGCGCAGGCGAAGGATGTCGCGGCGAGCGCCCTGGGCGGCATCGGCGGCAAGAACCTGTCGGAAGACTTCCAGAAGCTCGAGGACAAGGTCGCGCTGCAGAATGCGCGTTCGGACGCACGCCTGAACTCGGCCGACACGTCGAGCGGCAAGGCGCTCGACGACAAGCTCGCTGCATTGAACAAGGGCCCGTCGGTCGAAGACCGCCTCGCAGCGCTGAAGAAGCAGCTCGACACGCCCGCGCAGTAACGGCACGCGCGCCGCGGGCCGAGCGTCCGCGGCGCGCACCGATCCAGGAGGCGGGCAAGCATGCCCGGTTCGATCATGAAGAAATCCCTCGCCGCACTCGGCCTCTCGCTGATGCTGCTGTCGTCCGCCGCGTTTGCGGTCCCGTCGCTGCAACAAGTCGAGCAGTCGATCGCCCAGCGCGACTGGCAACGCGCCGACACGCAGTTGTCGCAAGTCATCGACGCCCATCCGAACAACGCGCACGCGCGCTATCTGTACGCGCAGGTGCTCGACCGCGAAGGCCGCGCGTCCGACGCGCTCGCCCAGCTGCAGCAGGCCAGGACGCTCGATCCGCAACTGCGCTTCACCGACGCGTCGCGCTTCGCGCAAACCGAAGCGCGCATCCGTGCGGATGCCGGACGTACGCGCGCAACTGCGCCTGCCGCGCCGCAAGCCGGCTCGTTGCAGCCCTCGGTCGCGCCGATCGCGCCGCCCGCGAAACACGGGCCGTCCGCCGGCATGTGGATCGTGCTGGGCCTGCTCGTCGCGATCATTGCGCTGGTGCTGCGCTGGACGCTGCGCCGCGCGCGCTCCGCGGGCGACAGCCGCGCCGACGACGAACGGCGCACGCAGCTGAAGCGCGCCACCGACGTGCTGAACGACATCCGTCCGCTGAAACTCGACGCGAAGCTGTCGACGGCGCCCGGCGCCGCCGCGCTCACCGGCGAGCTCGAAGGCATCGAAACCGATGCGCGCGCACTGGTCGAAGCGCTGTCGAGCGGCAAGAGCCCGGTGCCGCCCTATCGGATCGACGAACTCGAACAGCGGCATGCGAGCGTGAAGGCTCGCGTCGAAGGCCGTCCCGATCCGAGCGCGCCGCCGGCCGCGCCCGCGAACGGCAGCGGCTCCGTATATGCGCAGGAAGCCGATCGCGTGACCGGCATGCAGGGCCAGCCGTATCAGCAACAACCATACCCGCAGCAACCGTACCCGCCCCAGCAGCCGCCCGTCGTGGTGCAGCAAGGCGGCGGTTTCGGCGGCGGCATGGGCGGGCTGCTGACCGGCGTGCTGCTCGGCGAAGCGATGTCCGGCGGACGCGAACGCGTGGTCGAGCGCGACGTGATCGTCGACGATCAGCGCCGCCGCCCCGACAACAACGATGCGGGCTTCGACCTCGGCCGCGGCGACAACACCGACTGGAGCGACGGCAACGGCGGCGGTGTCGATCTCGGCGGCAACGACGACGGCTGGACCGACGACAACAGCTGAGCGTTCCCGTCGACACCTCGCACGACGCCCGCCTGCGCGCCTTCCCGCATCGAAGTGCGCGCGCCCATCGATTTGTTAATCATCTCAAGATGGGCTACCGACAATGGGGCACGTTCGCTATCATGCGGCCATCGGCGTGCCTCCGATACCCCACCGATCAGACGCTTCGCAGCCCTGCGCGTCGCGGCACGCCTGTCCCCGCCCCAACCAGGAGAAAGCCGCTCATGAGCATAATCAAGGAATTCAAGGAGTTCGCCGTCAAAGGCAACGTGATGGATCTCGCCGTCGGCGTGATCATCGGCGGCGCGTTCTCGAAGATCGTCGACTCGGTCGTGAAGGACCTCATCATGCCGGTGATCGGCGTGCTGACCGGCGGTCTGGATTTCTCGAACAAATTCATTCTGCTCGGCACCATCCCGCCGTCGTTCAAGGGTAATCCCGATTCGTTCAAGGACCTGCAGGCCGCAGGCGTCGCCGCATTCGGCTACGGCTCGTTCATCACCGTGGCGATCAATTTCGTGATCCTTGCATTCATCATTTTCCTGATGGTGAAGTTCATCAACAAGCTGCGCAAGCCCGCCGAAGCCGCTCCGGCCGCGACGCCCGAAGACGTGCTGCTGCTGCGCGAGATCCGCGATTCGCTGAAGCAGCGCTGAGCGCCGCACCACGCCGGCTCACGCCGCGTCATGCCGTATCTGCCAGGCCCGCCACGTGCGGGCCTTTTTCATCGGCGCGGCACGCCTCGCACTTTTTTGTGACGCGCGAATGCACGCGCGCGAAAAGCAGGTCTATGATGGAGACTAAACGACAGTACGGGCGCCAAGACGCTGGCTGTGTCGATCATCGTGGCAAGCGGGTCGACGGGAGACATTGATCGTCGTACCTCACGAATGCAGCATTTTCGTGTGCTATAAAGGATCGACATGCGGCGTACATAGCCGGGAGTGGGTCGCATGAAAGTGCCGCATTTCTTGCAATTGTTTTTGAGGCGAGTGTTTATGTCCTTCCCGAAAAAACGTCGACGCGCGCAACAGGATGGCCACGAGTCGTTCCTCGCGGTATTGCGCCATTCGAAGCCGTTCGCGCAACTCGACACCAAGATTGCCCGCGCCCGTGCGCAGGACGAGCCCGTCCTCTATGCCCACGTGCTGCCCGGCCTCGACGTGCTCCTGTGCAGCGTGCGCGGCGCACACCCGCCCTATCCGGCCATTGCCGAACTCCGCAAGCGCTGCATCGAATCGATCGCCAACGCACTCGAACAGCCGCTCGACGGTCTCGAGAACGGCGGCTATTGGTACGAGGCAAACGGCTTCGGCTTCCTCGTGTTCGCGAGCCGCGCCCGTACGCGCATCCTGCCCGAGTTTGGTGCGGGCACGAAGGCGAGCCTGCGCGGCGGGCTCGGACGCCAGAACGCTGGCGACACGACGCCGCGCTCGCTCGGCTGAACCGACACAGCAAGATGGGCCGCCCGAGGGCGGCCCATCTGCCATTCACGCGTACCATTCCGGCTGCGCCGCGCTCATGTCGCGGCGCCCCGTCCGTTGCCGGGCCGCAGGATGTCGATGAACGCGGCGAAATCCGCGCCGGCAAGGCCCTGCGCGGCGCCCAGCCGCAACACCTGCTGCACCGTCGCCGCTACGGGCATCACCGCGCCCGTGTCGCGGGCCGCGTCCGCGATTGCATCGACATCCTTCTGAAACGTGCTCAGCGCACCGATCGACGGATGACCGCCTGACGTCATCCGCGGCACGAAGGTCTGCAGCAGTACCGAATCTGCCCAGCCGCCCGCCAGCGCGTCGGCCAGACGCGCGGCGTCGATGCCGCTCGCCTGCGCGAGGCCCACGGCTTCGGCGATCGCGGTGACCGTCGCGGTGACGATCGCCTGGTTGCACAGCTTCGCCGTCTGTCCCGCGCCCGCGTCGCCCATATGCGTGATGCGCGACGCGTAGCGGTCGATCAGCGGCCGCACCGCCTCGAGGTCCGCAGCGTTGCCGCCGGCCATCACCGCGAGCGTGCCGGCCTGCGCGCCCGGCACGCCGCCCGATACCGGCGCGTCGATCCAGCCGACGCCGAGCGCCGCCGCACGCGCCGCGTAATCGCGCGTCGCGGCAGGCGCGATGCTCGAGTGATCGACGATGCGTTGCACGCGGCGCGCGTTCGCGTCGCCGGCGAGCAACCCGTGCGCGCCGAACACGACGTCGCCGACCGCGCGGCCGTCGAGCACGCAGACGAACACCGTATCGACCTGCTCGGCCAGTTCACGCGGCGTGTCGACCACCCGCGCGCCGTCCTGCTCGAGCGCCTCCGCCTTCGCGCGCGTGCGGTTCCATACGCCGACGCGGTGCCCCGCCGCCAGCAAATGCCGAATCATCGGCGCGCCCATCAATCCCGGTCCGCAAAATCCGACTTCCACGATATTCGTCGCCTCCAATCAAGGTTGCAGTTGCCGCCCATCATACCTATCACTCAAACAGGCCTGGTGCGCGCGGCCGCGCGTCGGGCCCGCCTCTTGCACCCGCACATACCGACATTTCACGGAGCCCATCATGAGCGACCACGTGTACAAGCTGATCGAACTGACCGGATCGTCGCGGCAATCGTGCGACGACGCGATCCGCAACGCGATCTCGAAAGCCGGCAAGACGCTGCACAACCTGCACTGGTTTCAGGTCACCGAAACGCGCGGACACATCGAAGGCGATCAGGTGATCCACTGGCAGGTCACGCTGAAAGTCGGCATGCGCATCGACGACTGACGCGCCGAACGCGCCCGGAAGCCCGGCGCGCGGAGCCCGCGGATGCGTGCAACGCGCGTCCGCGTGGGTCTTCGCGCCCGTGTACCGCCCTTCGCGCGAGGCCCGTCCGGCTCGCGGCCGCGGGTATCCATCGCTTGACGCTGATTTTCTTCCATATTAAAAACGATATACCCCACCTCCCCCTCGATCAGCCTGGACATATAAACGGAGATACCATGAGTCAGCAACGCGAGGCGATCGACACGTACCTCTTGCGCGTCTTGCACACCTTGTTGATGGAGCGCAGCGTCACGCGCGCGGCCGTCAAACTGAACCAGTCGCAACCGGCGATCAGTGCCGCGCTACGCCGCCTGCGCGACATCACCGGCGACCCGCTGCTCGTGCGCGGCAAGTCCGGCATGGTGCCGACCGAATACGGGCTGCGCCTGCTCGAGCCGGTACAGAACGCGCTGCGCGAGATCGAGCGCATCAAGTTTCAGCAGCACAGCTTCGACCCGGCCACGTCGATCCGCTGCTACCGGATCGGCTGTCCCGACTATCTGAACGTGCTGTTCGTGCCGACGGTGGTCGAACGCTTCCGTCAGGCCGCGCCGAATGCGACGCTCGAATTCCACTCGCTCGGCCCCGCGTTCGACTACGAACTGGCACTCGAAGACGGCAAGCTCGACATCGTCGTCGGCAACTGGCCCGAGCCGCCCGAGCAGCTGCATTTGTCCAACCTGTTCGTCGACGAAATCGTTTGCCTGATGAGCAACACGCATCCGTTCGCGAAACGCGGCGGGCTTACGCTCGATCAGTACCTGAACGCGCCGCACCTCGCGCCGACGCCGTATTCGGTCGGCCAGCGCGGCGCGATCGACGTGCATCTCGCGCGCGAACGGCTCAAGCGCCACGTGGTCGTCACGCTGCCGTACTTCAACCTCGCGCCGTATGTGCTCGTGAAGTCCGACCTGATCTTCACGACGACGCGCCTGTTCGCCGACCATTACGCGAAGTTCCTGCCGCTGTCGGTCGTGCCGGCCCCGCTCGACTTTCCGCCGATGCAGTACTACCAGCTGTGGCACGAACGCTGCCATTACTCGGACGAAGTGCGCTGGCTGCGCAGCCTGGTTGCCGAAGCGACGCGCACATTGATCGAGGCGTAAGCGTAGCGGGCGGGGCACGGCCGGAAGACGCAACGCCGGCCGCGCATGTTTCCGCGCGCCGCGTCAGCGCGACGCTTCCACGAGCGCCTGCGCAAGCGCATTGTGGCGCTCGATGACCGGCGGCAGATCGAGCGTCGCGAGCCGCCCTTCCCGCACCACCACCTTGCCGTTCACCACCGTATAGGCCGCCTGCGACGGCGCGCAGAACACGAGCGCCGCGACCGGGTCGTGCAACGCACCGGCAAAGAGCGGCTGGCGCAGGTCGAACGCGGCGAAGTCGGCGGCCATGCCGGGCTTCAACGCGCCGATATCGTCACGATTGAGCACCTTCGCGCCGCCGAGCGTCGCGATCTCGAGCGCGTCGCGCGCGGTCATCGCGTCGGGCCCGAAGCCGACCCGCTGCAGCAGCAGCGCCTGCCGCACTTCCGCGACCATCTGCGCGCCGTCGTTCGACGCCGACCCGTCGACGCCGAGCCCGACCGGCACGCCCGCCGCCCGCATCTTCCCGATCGGCGCGATGCCCGATGCGAGGCGCATGTTCGAGCACGGGCAGTGCGCGACGCCGGTGCCGGTGCGCGCGAACAGGCCGATGCCCGCATCGTCGAGCTGCACGCAGTGCGCATGCCAGACGTCGTGACCGACCCAACCGAGATCTTCCGCATATTCGGCGGGCGTCATGCCGAATTTTTCGCGGCTGTACGCGATGTCGTTGACGTTCTCCGCCAGATGCGTGTGCAATGACACGCCGCGCTCGCGCGCGAGCACCGCCGCGTCGCGCATCAGGCCGCGGCTCACCGAGAACGGCGAGCACGGCGCGACGACCACGCGCAACATCGCGTAACGTCCTTCGTCGTGATAGGCGTCGATCAGCCGCTGCGTGTCGCGCAGGATGTCCGGCTCGCGCTCGACGACCGAATCGGGCGGCAGCCCGCCGTCGCGCTGACCGACGCTCATCGCGCCGCGGCTCGCGTGAAAGCGCATGCCGATGCGTTGCGCGGCGCCGATGCTGTCGTCGAGCCGGCTGCCGTTCGGATAGATGTACAGATGATCGCTCGACGTCGTGCAGCCCGACTGCAGCAGCTCGGCCATCGCGGTGAGCGTCGACACCTCGATCATCTCCGGCGTCAGATGCGCCCAGATCCGGTACAGGCTCGTGAGCCAGCCGAACAGCTCGGCGTTCTGCGCGGCCGGCACCGCGCGCGTGAGGCTCTGGTACATGTGGTGATGCGTGTTCACGAGCCCCGGGATCACCAGATGGCCGCGCAGGTCGAGCACTTCGTCGGCGGTGTCGGGCAGCTCGGCGCTCGGCCCGACGGCGACGATCCGGTTGCCCTCGATGTAAAGCCCGGCGTCACGCAGCTCGCGGCGCGTGTCGTCCATGGTCACGAGCACGTCGGCGTGCTTGACCAGCAAGGTCGTCGGGCGGGATGAGGATGGCTGTGGCGCGCGTGCGCCGGCGTGCTGCTCGAGGTTCATGCGTTCTCCGCGTCGTTCCGTCTGCGGGAGCCGCTCCCGCAGACGCTGAAGGCCGTTCGAACGCTGCTGCGCGGCACGCACCGGTGCCTGCGTCCGTTCGAACGCGCTGGCCCGGTTACCCGGCATGCATGCCGTCTTCGGGGTACGCGCGGCAGCATCGCGCAAGCGCGCGCCGCGCACAATGCGCGAAACCGAATACTGCGCTTCACGGTTTCGATATGGTACGCGGCGCAGCGCGATCGGACGCAGCGCACACGCGCCCCGGCCACGCATGGACGGCCGTCGACAGCCGTTCATGCGCGGCGCATTATCTTTGATATCGCGTCCGTATTTGCGCGGGAACCTTCTTACAATGCCTGCACGGCGCTCGCATCAATTTCGCCGACGGGTATGTAGCCACGTGACGTGGAGCCTCGATCCGCCGCACAGTCAATGGATCGAGTCGCCGCCGAACCTCGCATTCACATAAGGACACAACGAATGGGAAAGCTCACTACCCACGTACTCGATACGGCACACGGTCGTCCCGGCGCTGCCGTCAAGGTGGACCTCTACGCGCTCGACGGCGACACGCGCCGCGCGCTCAAGACCGTGCTGACCAATAGCGACGGCCGCTGCGACGAACCGCTGCTCGAAGGCGCGGCGCTCGCCGCCGGCGAATACGAGCTCGTGTTCCATGCCGGCGACTACTTCGCGTCGCTCGGCGTGAAGGTGCCCGAGCCGCGCTTCGTCGACCGCGTCGTGCTGCGCTTCGGCATCGCCGACGCCGCATCGCACTACCACGTGCCGCTGCTCGTGTCGCCGTGGTCGTACAGCACCTATCGCGGCAGCTGACATACGCATCGGCGCCTGCATCGAAGACAACGATCTGAGTCTGGAGGAGTTTCATGGAAGGCTTCATCACCGACTGGCTGAACCTCGCGCTGCGATGGCTGCACGTCATCGTCGCGATCGCGTGGATCGGCGAGTCGTTCTATTTCGTCGCGCTCGACAACAGCCTCAAGCCGCCGACCGACGCGAACCAGCGCAAGCGCGGCGTGTTCGGCGAGCTGTGGCATGTGCACGGCGGCGGCTTCTACAACATGCAGAAGTACACGGTCGCGCCGCCGGAAATGCCCGACGACCTGCACTGGTCGAAGTGGCCGTCGTACACGACGTGGCTGTCGGGCTTCTCGCTGTTCTTCGTGCTCTACCTGCTCGCGCCGAACACCTACCTGATCGACAAGAGCGTGCTCGACATGGGGCCGGTGGTCGCGGTCGCATCCGCGCTCGGCTTTCTCGCTGCCGGCTGGATCGTCTACGACTCGCTGTGCCGCATCCTCGGCACCAACGATCGCGTGCTCGGCATCTGCGTCGGCATCTACGTCGTGATCGCCGCGTACCTCGCGTGTCACATCTTCGCGGGCCGCGCCGCGTATCTGATCGTCGGCGCGATGCTCGCGACGATCATGTCGGCGAACGTGTTCTTCGTGATCATCCCCGGCCAGCGCAAGATGGTCGACAAGATGCTCAAGGGCGAAGAGCCGAACCCGATCTACGGCAAGCGCGGCAAGCAGCGCTCGGTGCACAACACCTACTTCACGCTGCCGGTCGTGTTCGCGATGCTGTCGAACCACTATGCGATGACGTACACGAACCGCTTCAACTGGGTCGTGCTCGTGCTGATCATGCTGGCCGGCGCGCTGATTCGTCAGTTCTTCGTGATGCGTCACCGCGGCAAGCAGCTGTGGTACCTGCCGATCGGCGGCGTCGCGCTGCTGTCGGGCGCGCTCGTGTGGACGATGCCGAAGCCGGTCGCGCCGCAGGCCGAGGCCGCGAACGCGCCGAAGCTCGCCGTCAACGACATCATGCCGATCCTGCAGCAGCGCTGCATCGAATGCCACTCGGCCAAGCCGACGCTGATGGGCAGCGCGCCGGCCGGCGTGATGTTCGACACGCCGGACGAAGTGTCGAAGAACGCGCAGCGCATCTACGAACAGGCCGTGCGCCTGAAGGCGATGCCGATCGGCAACGTCACGCACATGACCGACGACGAGCGCGTGAAGCTCGCCGCTTGGTTCGAGGGCGGCGCGGTGAAGTGAGGCGCTGTGAGCCGGCGTGTGATCGCCGGTGCGATACGTTGGTGGATGCGGGCCCGGAAACGGGCCCGTTTTTTTTGGCACGTGCGAAGGCGCGAAGGTACGGCCGTCGCGCCAGCCGCGCATCGCTTCACGCTGCAGCACGAGCAGTAGATTCATGGGAGGTCGTCGAACGGCAGGAAGATGTGATCGTGATGCGTGACCGTCGTCACGGTACAGCTGCGCCCTGCTGTGAACGATGCGTAGAGAATGCGACGCGGCGCGATCGGAATGCGCGCTCAGCGCGATTCATGCGGCGCGGAAAAACACGGGCCGGTTGCGTCGCACGGCCGCCGTCTCGCGGCGGGCTTCCTGGTCGGCATCATGAATGGACCCGGAACGCTCGTTCCAGCTGCACGCCCATCACGATTGCAGCCCGAAGATTTGCGACGGGACGGCGAAACGGCGCTGTGCGAATCGCCGGACGGCGACACGAACACCAGCCAGCCGCGACGGTCATCGCGTCGGCTTCGACGAAACGCGACGATCGCCTCGAACGACGACGCCCCGTCCGCTTCGTGCTCAGCGAGGCCGTGCGTTCGCTTTCAGATCGACGCATCGGCACCGGGCCGGCAACCGTACTTCACGCGCCAACGCGTCGCGACGATCGCATGCGCATCGGCGCGATCGAGCCACACGTACTGCTCTGCGTGTCGGTTCGTGGCCGTGCGCCGCACTGCCTCGCAGTGTTGCGCACGAATGCCGACCACCACCCACACCGCGATCCCCAAGCGCACCGACATAAAAAAACCCGCGCGTGTCGCGCGGGCTGGTTCGACGATCGCTGCTACGGCAACGGCGTTCAGACCATCACCGCCTCGAGCGCATCTTCGGTGAGCCACAGCGATTCCGGCAGGTCCTGCTCGTTCAGGTTCAGGCCGTCGCCGCCGCGATCGACGACGATGAAGTCGCTGACCTCGCCCAACGCGATCAGCGGGTGATGCCACACGCCCTTCGCGTAGTTGACACCCTGCCAGCCGCTCGTCACGAACGCACGAACCTTCGACGGATCGAGCTCGCCCGCCGGCGCGACGACGACGAGATACGGCCGCTCGTTCAGCGGCACGAACGCCTGGCTGCCGAGCGGATGCCGCTCGAGCATCCTGACCTCGAACGGCAGCTCACGCGGCTGGCCGCGAAACAGGTTGACCAGCGTGCGGCCGCCCGCGTCGGTCACGTCGACGTTCGCGAGATCGTGAAAGCGCACCGTCGTGCCGAGATTGATCGGAATCTGCTTCGCGCCGTCGGTTTCGATCACGTCGCCGAACGGGGCGAACGCTTGCCTGGTCAGCGGTTCGATTGCAAGCGTCTTCATTTGTCGAGCGTCCCCCACAGGCGCAGACGCGATACGCCGCCGTCCGGGATGATGTTCAGGCGCACGTGCGTGACCGGCCCGAGTGCGGCGATTTCCGGTTCGAAGAAGTGCTGCTTGTCCATCTGCAGCTTCTGCTCGCCGAGCAGCACCGGCCAGAACATCGACTGCGTGATCAGCGAGCTGTCGGTGCCGCCCGACATGTAGGCGGCCTGGATCGAGCAGCGGTCCGGGTAGTTGCCCTTGAAGAACGCCGTATCGACTTCGATCCTGCGGATCACGCCCGGCTGCGCGAGCGCGACGATCGCCCAGTCGTTGCCTGGTTCGCGGCGGCGACGCGTTTCCCAGCCGTCGCCCATGTTCACGCCGCGGCCCGGCAGCAGCAGGTTCGACGCGAGCCCGAAGTGCTGGTTGTTCGCGGCCACGACGTAGCCGCCGTTTTCCATCGCCGCGAGGTCGAACTGCTCGGTCGCGCTCGCGCCGGCCCAGTCGAGCTGCGGCTGGCCGTACACGCGCAGCCGCGCCACGCCGCCGTCCGGATAGATGTTCACGCGCAGATGCGTGAACGCGCGCTCGTCGCGCGCTTCGACGTAATGGTGACTGTTGCCCTGCAGCGTCGTCGACGGCACGATCTCGATCCACTCGGTCGCCGTCGGCGCGCCGTCAACGACGTACGCGGCGTCGATCGACGCGGCCGGCGGGAAGTTGCCGGTGAAATGGCTGGTATCGATGTCGACGCCCTTGATCACGCCGGGCCGCGCGAGCTTGACGATGCACCAGTCATAACCGGTCGTGCGCTTGCGGCGCGTCTCCCAGCCGTCCATCCACTTGCCGTGGTCGTCGTACTTGCCGGGGATGAAGACCGCCGGCTCCGGGTTCAGCATCCGCTCCTTCGGCGCGAAGAAGTCGTCGCTGGCTTCGAGCGCCTGCGCGCCGAGGCGCGGGTCGGCGAGGTTCACGTAGCGCCGCGTGAAATCGGGCGCGGCGGGATCGAGAAGCGGAACAGCCATGATGTGTCCTTGTTCGGTGATGCGAAGCGGCCGCTGCAGTGCGACGTCACGCGTCGATCAGGTCGTCGAGCCGGAAGCGCGCGATCCGGTAGATCTGGTCGAGGCTCGCACGCAGCTCCTCGCTGCGCGAATGATTCACGCGCGACTCGAAGTTCGCGATGATGCCGTGCCGGTCATAGCCGCGCACGGCCAGAATGAACGGGAAGCCGAATTTCTCGCGATAGGTGCGGTTCAGCGTCAGCAGCTTGTCGAACTCTTCCTGCGTGCATTGATCGAGGCCCGCGCCGCTCTGCTCGCGCGTCGACTCGGCCGTGAGCTCACCGCGCACGGCCGCCTTGCCGGCCAGTTCCGGGTGGGCGTTGATCAGCGCGAGCTGGCGTGCGTCGCCGGCCGTTTCCACCGCGTTCGACATCGTCTCGTGCAGCGCGTCGATGCTCGCGAACGGCCGCTTCGCCGCCGCATGCTCGGCCACCCACGGCGAATGCTCGAAAATGCCCGACAGCGCGGCGACGAATGCGCTCGGCGTCATCGTGTTCAGTTGCTCCAACGTGTAACGCATCGCCTTCATGCTTTCCCTTCGTCTCGATGATTGGGCTGATACGGATGATGTTCACGCCAATGGCGCGCGATATCGACACGCCGCGTCACCCATACGCGCTCGTGCTTCTCGATGTGATCGAGGAAACGCTGCAGCCCGCGAAAACGCCCCGGCCGCCCGAGCAGGCGGCAGTGCATGCCGATCGACAGCATCTTCGGCGCTTCGTCGCCTTCCGCGTACAGCACGTCGAACGCGTCGCGCAGGTAGTCGAAGAAGTGCTCGCCGGTGTTGAAGCCCTGCGGCGTCGCGAAGCGCATGTCGTTCGTGTCGAGCGTGTACGGCACGATCAATTGCGGCGTCGTGCGGCCGCCCGACACTGCGACGTCCATCCAGAACGGCAGGTCGTCGCCGTAGTTGTCGGAGTCGTACAGGAAGCCGCCGTATTCGGCGACGAGGCGGTGCGTGTTCGGGCTGTCGCGGCCGGTGTACCAGCCGAGCGGACGCTCGCCGGTCACGCGCTCGATCGCCTCCATGCCGAGACGCATGTGCTCGGCCTCCAGCTCGGGCGTCATGCTCTGGTAGTGAATCCAGCGCCAGCCGTGGCATGCGATCTCGTGGCCGAGCTCGACGAAGGCGCGCGCGAGCTCCGGATGGCGCTCGATCGCCATGCCGACGCCGAATACCGTCAGCGGCAGCCCGCGCTTCTCGAACTCGCGCAGGATGCGCCATACGCCGGCGCGCGACCCGTACTCGTAGATCGACTCCATGCTCATGTGACGGTCGGGATACGCGGCCGCGCCGACGATTTCCGACAGGAACTGCTCGGAGCCCGGATCGCCGTGCAGCACGCAGTTCTCGCCGCCCTCCTCGTAGTTGAGGACGAATTGCACCGCGACGCGCGCGCGCCCGGGCCAGTTCGCCTGCACGGGATGGCGGCCGTAGCCGATCAGGTCGCGAGGATAGTTGGGATCGAGTGACATGGGTTCGGAGTGCCGCTGAAGCTCGCTGAAATGGTGGGTTCGCATCGGCCCGCACGGGGCCCGAAGGCCGGCCGCGCGGGCCGATGCGACGACGGCCCAGTGTAGCGAAAAGGTCGGGACGCGCCCATACAGCTGCGCAGATAGTGCAGGTCAGACCGCGTGTATGTGCGGTTGCGGCAAACCGGCGTCGGGCGACGTAGCGCTGCCGCTGCGCGCGCCCGTGCTCGCCGGCGCAGCCGCCGACGCGTCGTCCGGCGGGCTGAAGCGCGCGAATTCGCCGTCGTAGCGCTTCGGCAGCGGCCGCGCATAATCGCCGCGCTTCGCGGTCGCGAGGCGCAGCGACACCAGCGCCTCGGCCCACTTCACGGCCGCCGTGACACCCTCGATCACCGGCGCGCCGATCTGCTGCTCGATCTCGTGCGCGAACTCAGCCATCCCGGCGCAGCCGAGCACGATCGCATCGGCGCCGTCCTCGTCGAGCGCCCGCCGGCATTCGTCGACGATGATGCGCCGCGCCGCCGAACCGGGCCGGTCGAGCTCGAGCACCGCGACGTCGGTCGCGCGCACGTTGCGGCAGAAGCGCTTCATCCCGTAGCGCTCGGCGAGATGCCAGGCCATCCCGCAGGTGCGCGCGAGCGTCGTGACGACCGAGAAGCCCGGCGCGAGCACGCTCGCCGCATGCATCGCCGCCTCGGCGATTCCGATCACCGGGCCGCGCGCCAATTCGCGCGCCGCGTACAGCCCCGGATCGCCGAAGCACGCGATCACGTACGCGTCGCAGCCGTCGCGTTCGCCTTGCGCGATCTCGGCGAGCAGCCCCGGCGTCGCCAGCGCCTCGTCGTAATAGCCTTCGATCGACGGCGGCCCCATCGGCGGGCTCACCGCGACGATCTCCGTACCGGCGGCCGCGATCTCGCGCGCGCAACGGCCCATCGCGTCGGTCATGCGCTGCGTCGTGTTCGGGTTGATCAGCTTGATCTTCATCTCGCGCTCCTCACGCGTTCGTGCTCACGAGCAACCGGTAGAACGCGAAGCCGAGCCCCGCGCCGATGAACCACGAGAAATTCGCGGCGGCCTCCCAGCCCGGCACCATCACGCACACGACCGCAATCACCGCGGCCGGCAGCAGCGCGGCGAGCGCGCGACGGTTCACGCCGCCGGTGTACCAGTACGCGCCGCGCTCCGACATCGTGTACAGATCGTCGCGCACCAGCCGGCCGCGCTTGACGAGGTAGAAGTCGGCGATCAGCACGCCGTACAGCGGGCCGATGAACGCGCCGAGCACATCGAGCGTGTAATGGATCACGGCCGGGTTGTTGAACAGGTTCCACGGCGTGATGAAGATCGACGCGACGGCCGCGAGCATCCCGCCTGCGCGCCAGCTGATCAGCCGCGGCGCGACGTTCGAGAAATCGAACGCGGGCGACACGAAGTTCGCGACGATGTTGATACCGATCGTCGCGATCGTAAACGTCAGCGCGCCGAGGATCACCGCGGTCGGATGATCGATGCGGCCGACCGTCGCGACCGGGTCGGTGATCAGCTCTCCGAACACCGGCAGCGTCGCGGCCGTGGTGACTACCGTGACGAGCGAGAACGCGAGGAAGTTGACCGGCAGCCCCCAGAAGTTGCCGCGCTTGACGTCGCCGAACGAGCGGCAGTAACGCGAGAAGTCGCCGAAATTGAGCATCGGCCCGGAGAAATACGACACGACGAGCGACACGGCCGTGATCATCACCGGAATCACCTGCGCGCCGTGATACTTGACGCCGCCGAGATTGATGCCGATGTTGCGCCAGCCCGCACGCCACACCATGTAGCCGGCGAGGATGAACATCACGACGTAGACGGCCGGCCCCGCGAAGTCGATGAACTTCTTGATCGTCTCCATCCCGTTCCAGAACACGAACGCCTGCAGCACCCACAGCAGCATGAAGCCGGCCCAGCCGACGGCCGACAGCCCGAGGAAGCCGTAGCGATGGACGTCCGCGTACGGCATCCATTGCGGGAAGAACTTCAGCACGACGATCACCAGCGCGCTCGACGCGAGATAGGTCTGGATGCCGTACCACGCGATCGCGATCAGCCCGCGGATCACGGCCGGCACGTTGGCGCCCAGCACGCCGAACGTCGCGCGGCACGCGACCGGATACGGCACGCCGATCTGCTGGCTCGGTCGCGCGATCAGGTTGCACAGCCGGTTCACGATCGTGATGCCGACGATCAGCGCGATCAGCACCTGCCAGCTCGTCAGCCCGAGCGCGAACAGGCTGCCGGCAAACACGTAGCCGCCGACGCTGTGCACGTCGGACATCCAGAACGCGAAGATGTTGTACGCGCCCCACGTCTGGTTCTTCAGTGGTGCCAAATCTTCGTTGTACAAATGCTCGCTGTAACCGTCCGGCAAGGCCGGATCGCCGCCCTCGCCGCCTTGTTCCGCCGGATATGCGCTGTCGTGCGCCACACTGAACTGAGCCATGACTTCTCCTTGACGCGGCCGTGCGGCCGCTCCACCGTCATCGATATCGCTCCGGGTCGTCGCCCGGAGTCGGACTGGCGGCCGGCGGCGCTGACCGCCGGCCTGCATTGCTCTCGTCGTGTGGCGCGCGGGCCGGTTCGCGTCGCCGCTCAGGCGCCGCCGAACACTTCGCGCAAATCGACCTGCCCTTGCGCGGGCCGGTCCAGCATCTTCAGTTCGACATGCTGCAGGTGGTGCGCCATCAGCGTCACCGCCCGCTTCGAATCGCCCGCTTCCAGCGCGGCCAGGATCCCGTCGTGGTCGTCGCACGAGCACGGGCTGCGACCGTGCGACTCGTACAGCGCCGACATCAGCGTCGAGCGCGCGACGAGCCCGTCGAGGCATTCGCACAGCGTCGCGTTGCCCGTGAGCGCGGCGAGCGCCGTATGGAATTCGCCCGACAGGCGGATCCACGCGGCGAAATCGTGACGCTCGAACGCGCGACGCTCCTTGTCGATCAGCGCGGCGACGCCCTTCAACCGTTTCGCGCCCGGCCCCGTCGCGAGCCGCTCGACGACGGCCAGCTCGATGATGCGGCGCATCTCGAACACCTCGTGCACGTCCTGCAGCGTCGGGCTCGCAACGAAGGCGCCGCGGTTCGGCTCGAGATCGACGAGCTTGTCGGCCGCGAGCTGCGACAGCGCCTGGCGGATCGTCCCGCGCTTCACGCCGAACACGTCGCACAGCTGCGCCTCCGTCAGCTTCGCGCCGGGCGCGAGCCGATGCTCGAGGATCGCGGTGCGAATCCGCTCGGCGATCGCTTCGGGGCCGGCGGCGCCGGACGCAGGGATATCGGGCTCGTTCATGTTCTGCATCGTGTGATGGTCCTCATCCTAGGACGGACATAAAGATTGTCAACAATTCTTTTCCCTGAATTCGCACAATCGGCGTGCATCCGAGTGTGCCAGAGCAGTGCGCGGCGCACGAAACCCGCGCACGGCAAGGCCGCAACGACCATCCATGGCAGCTTACGGCGTTTACCCTGCCGGGAATTTTGTCGACAAAACTGGTGCATGCGACGGCGCGAATGTGCTTCGTGTCGTCGAAAATTAGCGACGGTTAGTTGCGCGTCTACTTAAAGAAAAAGGCGGGAGACCCGCCTTTCGAGGTTAGCGATCGGCCGTCAGCCGAGATGCGGATAGTCGGACAGCGTGAGCCGGAAGCCGTGCGCGTTCGCGACGAGTTCGGCGTGTGCGCCGAACGGCAGCGTCAATAGATCGGGCACGTGGCCGAACTGCAAGCCCGTGACGACCGGGATGCCGATCACCGAGCGCACCTGCTCGATCATGGCCTCCATGTCGTAGCCGTTGTCGTATTCGAACGGCCGCGCGCCCGTGAACTGCCCGATCACGAGCGCCTGCTGGCGCGCGAGCAGCCCGGACAGATGCAGCTGATAGATCATCCGTTCGATCCGGAACGGCTGCTCGTTGACGTCCTCGATGAATAGGATGCCGCCTTCGATGTCCGGCATGTACGGCGTGCCGACCAGCGACGACAGAATCGCGAGATTGCCGCCCCACAGCGTGCCCGTCGCGGTCACGGCCTGCACTTGCGGCACGTCGGCGACGATCGTCGTGCTCGGCTGCGACAGCGTCTGCCAGAAGTGCTGCATCGTGAAGTCGCTCGGCGTTTCAGCACCGAAATCGGCCGACAGCATCGGGCCGCCGAAGGTCTTGATGCGCGCCTTCGCGTACAGCGCGAGCTGGATCGCGGTGAAGTCGCTATGGCCGACCAGCGCGATAGGCTGATCGCGCAGGCGGCGCTCGAGCCCGCGATAGTCGAGCCCGTGGAGGATGCGCGCGGCGCCGTAGCCGCCGCGCACCGCGAGCGCGATGTCGGGCAGCGCCCGCTGCGGATCGGCGAGGCGGTTCAGGTCGCCGGCGCGTTCGCCGTCGGTGCCGCCGAAGCGCTGAAAGCGGCGCTGCGTCGCCTCGATGTTTTCGATGCGCTGCTGGGCGCTGCTCAAACGCTCGAGCGCGCGATTGATCGCGTCGGGATCGTGCGGATAACCGGACGGCGCAAGCAGGCGAATGGTATAGGACGCGGCGGGCTGGAAGGACATGGCGGGAGGAGTCGGGTCGTCAAACACTGCTTAGAGGGCCTGGATCGTTGCCGGTTCAGCGATCACGCGCGGAGGCCGCGGCCGGCGCAGCGCGCGCGGCGCGCGGCGGTCATGCCGCGCCCGATTCGGCGTCGCGGGCGAGCCGCGCTTCGCGCACCGCGCGGCGGCGCTCCGCGAAGAACGACTTCAGCGCGGCGCCGCATTCGTCGGCGAGCACGCCGCCGGTCACTTCGGTGTGGTGGTTCAGCTGGGGATTCGCGAATGCGTCGATCACGCTGCCGCAGGCGCCCGTCTTGGGGTCGGCCGCGCCGTAGACCACGCGTGCGATGCGCGCGTGCATGATCGCGCCCGCGCACATCAGACAAGGCTCGAGCGTCACGTACAACTCGCAGCCGGGCATCCGGTAATTCTGCAGATGCTGGGCCGCCATCCGCAGCGCGGCCATTTCCGCGTGGGCCGACGGGTCGTGCCCGCCGATCGGATGGTTGAAGCCGCGTGCGATCACTTCGTCGCCGCGCACGAGCACCGCGCCGACCGGCACTTCGCCCACGGCGCGCGCCTCTTCGGCCGCGGCCTGCGCGAGCCGCATGAAATGCAGGTCGCGCGCAGACGCGGGCGCGGGCTCGATCGTGGGCTCGGATACGGGGGAATCGGCAGCGCCGACGGATTCGGGGGCCGCGTCGTGCAGCGCGTCTGCGCTCACATCGGCCCCGCTTCGGCGGGCGCTTCGTCGAGCCCGCGTTCGCACAGACGCTCGGCGATGCGGCGGCAATAGTCGCGCGGCATCACCATCGGACCGCCGCGCAGCGATTCCAGCGCCATGTCGAGCGCGAGGATCTTCGCCTGAAGCCGGCAACGTGCGGCACGATCGCCGACCGCCTGCAGTTCGTCCTGCAGGTTGCGCAGCGCGCGCAATTGCTCGACGGCCGGCGGCACGAAGCCGGCGTTCTTCAGGATACGGTTGGCCACCCGGACCTCCTCGGGGACGAGGAGGTCGTCATCCAGCGCCTGCGGCGCGCCGGTACCGGGCAAATCGTCAAACTCGCCCCGCGCGGCGGCGGCGGCGATGCGTTGTTCGACCAGTGCGTCAAGCAATCTCATTAGTCAATCGGAACAAATGCGGCAGCCGAATTCTAGCAGGGTGACGTGCGTATGACAGGCTCTTCGAAGACCTGCTCGATATTGTCTTTTTAGGGGCCGAATCGGCGCGCATGTGTGAAGATCGGGGCGACTTGGGGCTGTGCTGCGC
>NZ_PQMX01000043.1:0-56278 GCF_004368385.1 Burkholderia sp. B10
TCTCGATCAGCCGCTGCAGGCGCGGATCGGCGAAGAATTCGCGCCAGCCGATGGCGCTCGCCGCCTGGCCGTTGGCGCTGCGCGTGCCGGCCGCAGCGGGCTGCGTCGCGTAGACGCCGCCGGCCGGATACGCCTGCGCGACGGGCGCGTCGGGCCGCGTGTAATGCGGCGCCATCGTGCAGCCCGTGGCAAGCAGCGCGACCGCGATTGCAGTCAAAGCGTGTTTTTGCATCATCACTGTCCCTTGTTGCCTTCGTCGCCGGTGCCCGGCGTCTCTTCGTGGTGCGAGTGCTCCTGAGCCAGACGCAGCGCCTCGTCGGCGTCTTCCTTCTCGCCGCTGAAGATCGCGCGGATCTTCACGAAGAACATCGGGATCATGAAGATCGCGAGGAACGTCGCGGTGATCATCCCGCCGATCACGCCCGTACCGATCGCGTGCTGGCTCGCCGAACCCGCGCCGTTGCTGATCGCGAGCGGCATCACGCCGAGAATGAACGCGAGCGACGTCATCAGGATCGGACGCAGCCGCAGACGCGCCGCTTCCAGCGCGGCCTCGATCGGCCCCATCTTCTCCGTCATCTGCAGTTCGCGCGCGAATTCGACGATCAGGATCGCGTTCTTCGCCGACAAGCCGACCGTGGTCAGCAGACCGACCTGGAAGAACACGTCGTTCTCGAGGCCGCGCAGCGTCGCCGCCAGCAGTGCGCCGATCACGCCGAGCGGCACCACCATGATCACCGAGAACGGGATCGACCAGCTTTCATACAGCGCCGCGAGACACAGGAACACGACCAGGATCGAGATCGCGTACAGCACCGGCGCCTGCGAGCCCGACTGGATTTCCTGGAACGACAGGCCGGTCCACGAGTAGCCGATACCGACCGGCAGCTTCTTCGCGAGCCCTTCCATCGCGGTCATCGCCTGACCGGTCGACTTGCCCGGCGCGGCCTGACCCTGGATCTCCATCGCCGACACGCCGTTGTAGCGCTCGAGCTTCGGCGAACCGTAGGTCCAGTGACCGGTCGCGAACGCGCTGAACGGCACCATCCCGCCCGAACCGTTGCGCACGTACCAGATGTTCATGTCTTCCGGCGTCATCCGGAACGGCGCGTCGGCCTGCACGTACACCTTCTTGATCCGGCCGTCGGTGTCGAGGAAGTTGTTCACGTACTTCGACGCCCACGCGATCGAGAACGTCTGGTCGATCGCATCGGCCGTCACGCCGAGCGCGTTGGCCTTCTCGCGGTCGATGTCGACCTTGTACTGCGGCGTATCGTTCAGCCCGTTCGGACGCACGCCCTGCAGCGTCGGATCCTTCGCGGCCATCCCGAGCAGCTGGTTGCGGGCGGCCATCAGCGCGTCGTGGCCGAGACCGGCGTTGTCCGTCAGCTCGAAGTCGAAGCCGGCGGCCGTACCGAGTTCCGGAATCGACGGCGGGTTGAACGGGATCACCAGCGCGTCCTTGTAGCTGCCGTAGCGCCCGAACATCCGGCCGATCAGCGCCTGGACCTTCTGGTTCGCGTGCTGACGCTGCGAGTAATCCTTCAGCCGCACGAACACGAGACCGGAGTTCTGGCCGCGGCCGGCGAAGCTGAAGCCGTTGACCGTGAACGCCGACTCGACGATGTCCTTCTCGTCCTTCAGCAGATAGTCGGAAATGTTCGCAAGCGTGCGCGCGGTCGTTTCCTGCGTCGAGCCCGACGGCGTCTGCACGATCACGAACATCAGCCCCTGGTCTTCATCGGGCAGGAACGACTTCGGCAGGCGCACGAACAACAGGCCGACCGCGACGATCACGACCAGATAGATGATGAGCCAGCGGCCCGAGCGCTTGATCACGTGGTGCACGCCGACGTGATACTTGTCGCGGCTGTTGTTGAACGTGCGGTTGAACCAGCCGAAGAAGCCCTTCTTCTCTTCGTGATGGCCCTGCGGGATCGGCTTGAGGATCGTCGCGCACAGCGCCGGCGTCAGAATCAGCGCGACGAGCACGGACAGCACCATCGCGGACACGATCGTCAGCGAGAACTGCCGGTAGATGGCGCCGACCGAACCGCCGGAGAACGCGACCGGCACGAACACCGCCGACAGCACCAGCGCCACGCCGACGAGTGCGCCGGTGATCTGGCCCATCGCCTTGCGGGTCGCCTCCTTCGGCGACAGGCCCTCTTCGGCCATCACGCGCTCGACGTTCTCCACCACCACGATCGCATCGTCGACCAGCAGGCCGATCGCGAGCACGAGGCCGAACATCGACAGCGTGTTGATCGAGAAGCCCACCAGCGACATGATCGCGAACGTGCCGAGCAGCACCACCGGCACGGCGATGGTCGGGATGATCGTCGCGCGCAGGTTCTGCAGGAACAGATACATCACGAGGAACACGAGCACGATGCCTTCGAGCAGCGTCTTGACCACTTCCTCGATCGACAGCTTCACGAACGGCGTCGTGTCGTACGGATACTTGACGACGAGGCCGTGCGGGAAGAACGGTGCGAGCTCGTCGATCTTCGCGCGCACGGCCTTCGCGGTCGCGAGCGCGTTCGCGTTGGTCGCGAGCTGGATACCGAGCGCGGCGGTCGGCTGACCGTTGTACTTGGTGTCGAAGTTGTAGTTCTCGCCGCCGAGGCCGATCTGCGCGACGTCCTTCAGGCGCACCTGCGAGCCGTCCTGGTTGACCTTCAGCAGGATGTTGCCGAACTGCTCGGGCGTCTGCAGCAGCGTCGATTCGGTGATCGTCGCCTGCAGCACGGTGCCGGGCTTGGCCGGCGTGCCGCCGATCTGGCCGCCCGCGATCTGCACGTTCTGCGCGGTGATCGCGCTCGACACGTCGACCGGCGTGAGGCCGTAGTTCGTCAGGCGGTTCGGATCGAGCCAGATCCGCATCGCGTACTGCGAGCCGAACAGCGTGACGGTGCCGACGCCGTTCAACCGGCTGATCGGATCCTTCACGTGCGACGCCACGAAGTTCGCGAGGTCGTACTTGCTCATGCTGCCGTCTTCGGAGTTGAACGCGAGCACCAGCAGGAAGCTGCTGCTCGACTTCGTCACCGACAGACCGAGCTGCTGCACGACCTGCGGCAGAACCGGCGTCGCGAGCGACAGCTTGTTCTGCACCTGCACCTGCGCGATGTCGGCGTTGGTGCCCGGCGCGAAGGTCAGCGTGATCGTCGCGTTGCCCGAGTCGTCACTCGTCGACGACATGTACAGGAAGTTGTCGAGGCCGCTCATCTGCTGCTCGATCACCTGCGTCACCGTGTCTTCCACCGTCTTCGCGGAAGCGCCCGGGTAGTTCGCGGTGATCTGGATCGATGGCGGCGCGATCGTCGGATACTGCGCGATCGGCAGCGAGAAGATCGCCGCGACCCCGGCCAGCATCAGGATGATGGCGATCACCCACGCGAAGATCGGGCGATCGATAAAAAACTTTGCCATGAAGCAGGCTCCCTGTTATTGCGCGCTCGACGCAGCGGCGGCGCTGGCCGGCGCGGCGCCCGACGCGGCTGCGGCACCGGAACCGGCGGCGGCCGGCGCGGCGGATGCGGCTGCACCCGATGCGGCATCGGCTGCCGGCAGCTGCGCGGCGACCGTCTTCACCGTCGTGCCCGGACGCGCCTTGTCGCCGCCCTGGACGATCACGCGGTCGCCCGCGTTCAGCCCGCCTTCGACGATCCAGTTCTGACCGTTCATGCCGGTCGTCTTCAGCGGACGCGGCTCGACCTTGTTGCTCGCGTTCACCACCATCGCGATCGCCTGGCCCTTCTGGTCGTGCGTGACGCCGATCTGCGGCACCAGGAACGCGTTCTCGTTCACGCCTTCCTCGATGCGGGCGCGCACGAACATGCCCGGCAGCAGCACGCGGTTCGGGTTCGGGAACACCGCGCGGATCGTGACCGAGCCAGTCGTCTGGTCGACCGTCACGTCGGAGAACTGCAGCTTGCCGGGCACCGGGTAGGTCTTGCCGTCCTCGAGGATCAGCGACACCTTCGCCGCGCCGGGGCCGCTCGTCTTCAGGCGGCCGCTCTGCACGTCCTGGCGCAGCTTCAGCCCCTCAAGGCTCGATTGCGTCAGGTCGACGTAGACCGGATCGAGCTGCTGCACCGTCGACATCAGCGTCGCCTGGCTCGCCTGCACGTAAGCGCCCGGCGTCACCTGCGAGATGCCGACGCGGCCGCTGATCGGCGACACGACGTCCGTATAGCCGAGGTTGATCTGCGCGGTTTCGACCGCTGCCTTGCCGGCTGCGACGTCGGCCGCGGCCTGGCCCTGCGTGGCCACCGCGTTGTCGTAGTCCTGCTTGCTGACCGCGTTGGCGGCCACCAGCACCTTGTAGCGCGCGACCAGCGCGTTCTGCGTGACGAGGTTCGCCTGCGCCTTCGCGAGCGTCGCCTTCGCGCTGTTCAGTTGCGCGAGATACGGCGCCGGATCGATCTTGTAGAGGCGCTGGCCGGCCTTGACGTCGCTGCCTTCGACGAATTCACGGCGCAGCACGATGCCGTCGACCCGCGCGCGGACCTGCGCGACGAGGAACGCACTGGTGCGGCCCGGCAGTTCGGTGTAGATCGGTACGGCTTGCGGTTGGACGGTGACGACGCCGACTTCCGGCGTTTGCGGCGGCGGTGCCGATTCTTTTTTCCCGCACGCGGCCAGGAAAACGGCGGCCGTCGCGACAGTGAGTAAGCGGTATGGAACCCGTTCGACGCGCATGGAGCGACCTCTGTGTATAACCATTGGAATGAGTGCGGCGCCCGGACCGAGCGTCACACGGATGCGCCTTGCGGCGCTGATCGAACACCTGAATTACGGGACTACTGGACTACTGGATACGGTACGTCGGCACGAGGCTTCCGGGCCGACGCGATGCCGCAATGCGGCCTGGTACTTTGGCGGGAATCAGCAGAGTGGGATATTAACTGATTGCCCCTTGGGTCATTCGATCGTAGGGTGGTATTGTATATACATTCACGGATGTATGTAAAAAAGCCCCTACGCTCGTCACGCATGCTGAGTCTTACGAAACATTACGAATTGTGAGCATGGCGGCCGCCGCAGCGGCAACGGGGGCGCAGCCCCCTATTCACACCTACGATCGATCCATTCAGGCCTGCACATGGTCAGACGCACCAAGGAGGAGGCACTCGAGACGCGCAACCGCATTCTCGACGCCGCCGAACACGTGTTCTTCGAGAAAGGCGTGTCGCACACGTCGCTCGCGGACATCGCCCAGCACGCCGGCGTCACGCGCGGCGCGATCTACTGGCATTTCGCCAACAAGAGCGAGTTGTTCGACGCGATGTTCGACCGCGTGTTCCTGCCGATCGACGAGCTGAAGCGGATGCCGCCCGATGCGCCGGGCGCCGATCCGCTGGAAAAGATCCGCAAGATCCTGATCTGGTGCCTGCTGGGCGTGCAGCGCGACCCGCAGTTGCGGCGCGTGTTCAGCATCCTGTTCATGAAGTGCGAATACGTGGCCGACCTGGAGCCGCTGCTGCAGCGCAATCGCGCGGGCATGAGCGAGGCGCTGCACGCGCTCGACGCCGATCTCGCGCTCGCCGTGCAGCTCAAGCTGCTGCCCGAGCGGCTCGACACGTGGCGCGCGACGCTGATGCTGCATACGCTCGTCAGCGGCTTCGTGCGCGACATGCTGATGCTCCCCGACGAGATCGACGCCGAACAGCACGCGGAGCAGCTGGTCGACGGCTGCTTCGACATGATGCGTTATAGCCCGGCGATGCTGAAGACGGGGGGATGACGGGGCGCGCGGAGACCGCGCGGTTCATCGCCCCATCGCGATCTGCGACTGAATCGATCGCGAGCGCATACCGGCGCACCGCGCCGTCCGATCGACTTTTCAACTACCTCATCCGCTCAGGCCGCCTGCGCGCGCCGCGCCCGCCGGTTCGACGCCGCCACCGAATCGCGCGCAGGCATCGCCGCGCCGCCGAGGCCCGCGATCCACGCGTCGGTCGACATCACCGCCGCGAAATTCGACTGGAACACGACCGTGTACGCACGGTGTATCTCCTCGGCGCTCGCCGCCCCCGCTTCGTTCTCGTACGGCAACGCGCCGGTCGCATCGGAGAGGTACTCGACGCCGAGCCCCGCGTGCGCCGCGTGCAGGACGGTCGCCGCATTGCAGTTGTGCGTCATGTAGCCGACGACCGCCAGCGTGTCGATGCCGCGCGCGTCGAGCCATGCGGCGAGGTCGGTCGCGGCGAACGCGCTGGCCTGCGCCTTCACGATCAGATGCGCATACGGACGCTCGGCCACGACCGGGTGGAGCGCGACGCCGTCGGTGCCGGGCGCGAAGATCGGCGCGCCGGCCGGCGCGACGTGCTGGACCACGATCACCGGCACGCCGGCCGCATGCGCGGCGTCGATCGCCCGGCCGATGTTCGGCAGCGACACGTCGAGCGGCGGATACTCGATCGGCAGATTGCCGCTCACGTATTCGTTCTGCACGTCGATCACGATGAGGGCACGGCGGGAAACGACTGACGACGGGGACGACGGCGTGGCGTTCGACATGGGAAGCTCCAAAATCGGCCGCGCCGCGCTGCTCCGGAGCGGAGCGGCCAGCGACGCGATGCGAGGCATTGTCGGGTCGCGCCGCGCGGCCGGACAGTGGCCCGTTTGCCATTCTTCGATAGAATCGGGCCATCGCCATTCCGGAGCCCGTCATGCCCGCCGCCGCGTCGCCCGCCGCCCTCGCCCCGACCGTCGTCGCCGTGATCGCGTACGACGGCATCAGCCCGTTTCACCTGTCGGTGCCGTCCGTCGTGTTCGGCAACGAGCGCGATGCCGCCGCGACGCCCGTATTCGATTTCCGCGTGTGTTCGGCCGAGCGCGGCCCGCTCGCGACCACCGGCGGCTTCACGATCACCGCGCCGCACGGTCTCGACGCGCTCGCCGACGCCGACATCGTCATCGTGCCCGCATGGCGCGACCCCGATGAAGCGCCGCCCGACGTGCTGGTCGACGCCGTCCGCGCGGCCGCGGCACGCGGCGCGCAGGTCGTCGGGCTGTGTCTGGGCGCGTACGTGCTCGCCGCCGCGGGTCTGCTCGACGAGCGCCCGGCCACCACGCACTGGGCCTGGGCCGACGATTTTGCACGGCGCTTTCCGCGCGTGAAGCTCGACCCCGACGTGCTGTACGTCGACGACGGCAACCTGATGACGTCGGCCGGCACGGCGGCGGGGCTCGACTGCTGCCTGCACGTCGTGCGGCAACGCTTCGGCGCCGACGCGGCGAACCGCATCGCGCGCCGGCTCGTGATCCCGCCGCATCGCCAGGGCGGCCAGGCGCAATACGTGCCGCAACCGGTCGCCGCGCATCCGCGCGACGCGCGGCTCGCGGAACTGCTCGACTGGGTGCGCGCGCATCTCGACGTCGCGCACAGCGTCGATTCGCTCGCGGCGCGCGTGCTGATGAGCCGGCGCACCTTCACGCGCCGCTTCCGTCAGGCCACGGGGACGACCGTCACGGCGTGGCTGCACGCCGAACGGCTCACCCACGCGCAGCATCTGCTGGAAACCACCGGACAATCGATCGACGCAATCGCGCAGGCGGCCGGCTACGGGTCGAGCGTGTCGTTGCGCCAGCATTTCGCGGGCACGCTCGGCACGTCGCCGTCGGCCTATCGGCGGGAATTTCGCGGCGCGGCGCCCGGCGGGCGGCGGTAGGGCCGACCGCCGAAAAGCGCCGCGGCTGCGGCCGCGGTTTCGCCGGGGTTAGGTTCGTCGATCGTCAGCCGCCCTGCGTGCACGGTGAAGCCCGGCACACCGAGCCACAGCAGCAGTGTCGTGCCGCGGCGGCCGATGCTCGCCGCATCGTGCAGCGCGAGGATCGGCGCGGGATCGACGATGACGATGTCGTAGCGCCGCGCCGCGGCGTCGAGCACCGTCTTGAAGCGGCCGTCGTTGAACGGCGCGGACGTGCATATGACGGAGGGGAAAAGTCGCGGTCATCGCGCGGCCTGAGCGCCGGGCTGCCGGCGCGCAGCCCACGCTCCCTGCGACGCAACGGCTCAGGCGCCGTTGATCCAGCGCGCCGCGTACAACAGCACCGCAACGAACAGGATGATCGCGGCCCACGCCCACAAGGGCAGCGGCCCCGATGCGCGCGGTTGCACCGCGCTGGCCGCGCGGCCGCTCAGCGCGCCGCCGAGATGAGGCAGCGGCCGCTTCGCGGCGGCCATCAGCGACGCGGGCCGCAGGAACACATGCTGGCGACGCGGCGCGCTCGACGCCGCACGGTTCGGCACGAGGCCATGCTTGGCCTGCACGACCGCACCGAATTCGCGGAAGAAATCGTCGGTCCACTGGTGCAGCGCGCGCTCGATCTGCCGGCCCGGCAGCTCGGCGAGCGGCCCGCTGGCGGTCGCCCACACCACGTAGTCGATCTGCGTCGTGGTTGCGTCATCGCCCGGCAGCAGCGCGAGCTCGACCTGCCCGCGCAGCGCACCGAGTCCGTCGGCCCGCGCCTTGAAGCTGATCACGCGCCGCGCGTCGTCCTGCTCGCTGGCCGAATGCGCGCGCACGTCGTAGCGCGCGCGCAGCGGGCCGAGCGGCACCGTGATCGTCAGCGCGAACTCGCCGTGCGCGAGCTTCGCGAACGATTCGCAATGGTCGAAGCTCGCGCGCAGCAACGCGAGATCCTCGAGCGCGTCCCGCACGACCGCCGGCGCGAGCGGAACGCGTAACGTGTCGTTCAGTTCCATGATGCCTCCCCGATGACCACACGTCGCATCAGGACGTCTCGACGAGACTGTCGATCCGTGCGACATCGAAGGCGACGTAGTGCGCGAGCGCGAACGCCGTCTCCCCTGGTTCCTCGTAACTCCATGCGGCGCTGCGGATCACGCCGTCTTCTGTCTGCAGATCGAAATACACGGCCAGGCCGCGCAGCGGGCAGGCCGTCGTGACGCTCGACTTCACCAGCCGATGCATGTTGACGTCGCCGCGCGGCAGGTAATGGGTGTCCGGCGCACCGGTTTCGCGCACCGTCAGCGCGCCGAGCGAATCGGCATAGGTGATGCCGCGGTGAATCACGCGCACGCGATGGCGGTTCGGCACGATTTCGAGGCGACGGTCGGCGGCATCGGACATCGTTGTTCCTCCGGGCGGCCGCGGCATCGAGGCCGGGCGCAGGAAACGAAAAAGCCACGGCACGCGGCCGTGGCTTTCATTATCGGCGAAACTCGGTCCGATTGCGCGCCCCGCGACGGGGCCGCCGCGCTACTGCGCGCTCCACTGGAACGCCGCCTTCGTGCCGCCCTTCGCGCCCACCGTGACCGCGCGCGATTCGTCGCTGCCCTGGTACGACGCATGGACGGTGTAGCGCCCCGGCGGCAGCTTCACCAGCATGTACGGCCCGCGCGCGTCGGTCCTCAGCACCTCGGCGCCCTTCGCGTCGACGATCCGCACATGGACGTCGGCCAGATATTCGCCGCCCTTGCCGGTGAAGCGCAGCGCGAGCGGCCACGCCGATTCGTTGTGCTCGAAGGCCGTCGACTGATCCTTGCCGATGCCGCCCGACACATAGCTGACATCGCCCTGCTGGCTCGCCTCCGGCAAACCGTCCGACTGCGCGTAGGCGCCGGGCGCCGCGACGGCGACGCCCGCGGCCAGCGCGACGGCCACCGCGAATCGGGATACGTTGCGTAGATGTTGCATGGCTCTCTCCTTTCGGGTCGGAACACTGCATCACGGGTGCCGGGGACGCCGGACGCCCGGCGACGCCCGCCCAGACCGGTCGAGCCGGCCTGAGGCGGCCGCCGCCGGTCAGCTCAGATCGACCGGCACGAAGATCTGTGCATTATCGCGCTGGATCAGCAGAGCAAGACTGTTGCCCGCTCCCTTGACGGCGTCGCGCAACTGCTCGGGGTTCGTGACCGGCCGGCCGTTCACCGCGAGGATCACGTCGCCCGGCTGGATGCCCGCGCTGGCCGCGGGGCCGCCCGCCTGCTGCACCATCAGCCCGTGCGACAGGTTCGTCGCGCTGCGCTCCTGCGGCGTCAGCGGCCGCACCGCGACGCCGAGGCGCCCCTGCTCGACGGGGCCGCCGTCGTTCGACGCCAGCTTCGCATCGGTCATCGCGCCGAGCGTCACGCTGATCGACTTCTTCGACTTGTCGCGCCAGATCTGCAAGTCGGCCTGCGAGCCGGGCTTCAGGCTCGCGATCTGCGCGGGCAGCGACGTCGAATCGGCCACCGGCGAACCGTTGACCGCGAGGATCACGTCGCCCGGTTGCAGGCCGGCCTTCGCGGCCGGGCCGCTCGGATCGACCGAGCTGACCAGCGCGCCGTCCGGCTTCGGCAGCCCGAACGAGCTTGCGAGCGTCTGGTTCAGCCCCTGCACGGCGACGCCGAGGCGGCCGCGGCTCACGTGGCCCGTCTTCACCAGTTCGTCCTTGACCTTGATCGCCTCGTTGATCGGGATCGCGAACGACAGGCCCTGGAAGCCGCCCGTCTGCGAATAGATCATCGAGTTGATGCCGATCACTTCACCCTGCAGGTTGAACAGCGGGCCGCCCGAGTTGCCGGGGTTGACCGGCACGTCGGTCTGGATGAACGGCGTGTAGTTCTCGTCCGGCAGCGCGCGCGACTTCGCGCTGATGATGCCGGACGTGACCGTGTTGTCGAAGCCGTACGGCGAACCGATCGCGACGACCCACTGGCCGACCTTGCTGCGCGCCGGGTCGCCGATCTTCACGGTCGGCAGGCCGCTCGCGTCGATCTTCAGCACCGCGACGTCGGACTGCTTGTCGGAGCCGACGACCTTCGCCTTGTACTCGCGCTTGTCGGTCAGCTTGACGGTGACGACGTTCGCGCCGTCGATCACGTGCGCGTTGGTGAGGATGTAGCCGTCGGGACTGACGATGAACCCGGAGCCGAGGCTCGCGCTCGGCTGGTCGTCCGGCTGCGCGTCGCCGCCCATGCCCGGCACCTGGCCGTAGAAGTGCTTGAAGAACTGGTAGAACGGGTCGCTCGGATCCATCGGCAGCTGCGGCTGCTGCACGCGGCGCGACACCTGCTTGACCACGTGCTTCGCGCTGATGTTCACGACCGCCGGGCCGTAGGTTTCGACCAGCCCGGAGAAATCGGGAATGCCGGTCTTGGCCGCGGCCTCGGCCGGCATCAGCGCGGCGGCCTGCGCGGGCGTGATGATCTGCGGATCGGCATGGCGGGTGCCCGCGACGTAGCCGGCGGACAGCGCAGCAGCGACGGCGACCGCAACGGCGCCACGCGCAAGGAATCGGGTGTTCATCGTGAGACCTCCTCGTTGTTAGGTCGCAGCGTAACGACCCTGACTTAAAGGAGGCTTAATCGCCCTTAAGCGGGGCTTAAGCAGCCCCGCGCGAGAACGGTTACGCAGATGCCGACCGTGCCTGCGCCCCCGTGTCGGCCTCGCGGAACACGACGCTCACGAGCAGGCCGCCGGCGGCCGCATCGCCGAGCGACACCGTCGCGCGCTGCTGCGCCGCGACGCGCTTGACGATCGCGAGCCCGAGCCCGCTGCCCGACACGTCCGCCCGCGCGCGCGCCGAGCTGTCGCGATAGAAGCGGTCGAACACGCGCTCGCGCTCGTCGGCCGGGATGCCGGGGCCGCTGTCGGCGATCTGCACGCATGCGCGGCCGGCCGCGTCCTGCGTCAGCGACACGTCGATGCGCCCGCCGTCGGGCGTGTACTTCACCGCGTTGTCGAGCAGGTTGCCGAACATCACGCGCAACGCGCCGACGTCCGCGACGACGGTCGCCGCGCACGCCTCCTCGAAGCCGAGGTCGATGCCGCGCCGCTGCGCGAGCGGCGCGTGCGCGGCCACGCATTCGGCCAGCAGCGCGTGCAGGTCGATCGGCTCGCGCACCGACGCGCCGTCGGGCTCGGCGCGGGCGAGCGCGAGCAGCTGTTCGGTCAGGCGCGTCGCGCGCGTGACGCCGTCCTGCAGATCGGCGACCGCCTCGCGGCGCGCCGCGTCGTCCTTCGCGCGCGCGACGAGCTGCGCCTGGATCTGCACGGCGGCGAGCGGTGTGCGCAGCTCGTGCGCGGCATCGGCGACGAACGCCTTCTGCGTGTCGAGCGCGGCCGACAGCCGCGCGAGCAGCCCGTTCAGCGCGCGCACCAGCGGCTGCACCTCGAGCGGCAGCCCCGCGTCGGGCAGCGGATCGAGCGCTTCCGGGCGGCGCGCCTCCACCGCGCGCGTCACGCGGCCGAGCGGCGCGAGGCCGCGCCCGACGATCATCCAGACCGCAGCACCGAGGAACGGCAACAGCACGATCAGCGGCCACAGCGTGCGCAGCGCGACGTTCGCGGCGAGCCGGTTGCGCACCGACAGCGGCTGCGCGAGCTGCACGACGTTGTCGCCGACGATCGCGCCGTACACGCGCCATTCGCCGCGATCGGTGCGCTCGGTCGAGAAGCCGAGCTCCGCGCGCGGCGCGATCGGCGCGCGCGGATGCGAGAAGTACATCAGCACGCCGTTGCGATTCCAGATCTGGATCACGATGCCTTCATCGCCGTTGGTGCGCGAGCCGAACACCTGCGAGAACGGTTCGGACGGCAGCGCCGCCGCGATTTCCTGCAGCTGGTAGTCGAACAGCTCGTTCGCTTCGGCGAGCGCCTGCCGGTAGATCAGCCAGCCGGCACTGCCCACGCCCGCGACGACGATCGCGAGCAGCCAGATCAGCAATTGATGACGAATCGACCTCACGCGTCAGCTTTCCTTGACGACCATGTAGCCGAGGCCGCGCACGTTGCGGATCAGGTCCGAACCGAGCTTCTTGCGCAACGCATGGATGTAGACCTCGACCGTGTTGCTGCCGATCTCTTCGCCCCAGCCGTACATCTTCTCCTCGAGCTGGCTTTTCGACAGCACCGCGCCGGGCCGCACGAGCAGCGCCTCGAGCAGCGCGAATTCCCGCGCGGACAGCGCGACGGGCGCGCCGTCGAGCGTCACCTGGTGAGACGCCGGATCGAGCGTGAGCGGGCCATGGCGAATCAGCGATTCGCTGCGGCCGGCCTGGCGGCGGATCAGCGCGCGCATGCGCGCGCCGAGTTCGTCGAGATCGAACGGCTTGACGAGGTAGTCGTCGGCGCCCGCGTCGAGGCCCTTCACGCGATCGGCGACCGCATCGCGCGCGGTGACGATCAGCACCGGCAGCGCCAGGCCGCGCGCGCGCAGCGTGCGCAGCACGTCGATGCCGTCGCGCTTGGGCAGGCCCAGGTCGAGCAGCAGCAGGTCGTACGTCTCGCCGCCGAGCGCCGTGAGCGCCGCGTCGCCGTCCTGCACCCAGTCGACCGCGAAGCCGTCGGCGCGCAGCGCCTTGCGCACGCCGTCGGCGATCATGCGGTCGTCTTCAACAAGCAGAATGCGCATCGGAACCGGAACCCATGGGACGAGTGAAACATGGCGACCATTGTAGCGCCGCGGCTCGCTTGCGCCGTCTGCAATGCAACAGTAAGGCGACACGCGTGTGGCGCATGCGCACTTGTCTCTACAATGTGCGCTCCGGCGCCGCGCGCCCCTGCTCGAAGCCTCGTGTCTTTCCCGTATTCGCCCATGCCGATTTCCGCTCTGTCCGCCCGGTTCGTCAGCCGCACCCGTCTGTGTGCGCGCACGGCCGCCGTCGTCGCCGCCTGCACCGCGCTTGCGTTCGCGCCGCCCGCGCATGCCCGCAAGAAACTCCACAAGGACGCTCGCAAGACCGTCGTCGTGTCGCCCGCCGCGCGCGCGGCCGGCCTGCCGGCGTCCGTGCTGGTCGCGCTGCAGCGCGCGAACGTGCCGGCATCCGCGATCAGCGTCGTCGTCGAGCGCGTCGGCGACCCCGAGCCGCTGATCGCGTGGAACGGCAGCCGGCCGATGCTGCCGGCGTCGACGATGAAGCTGGTCACGACGTTCTCCGGCCTGTCGATCCTCGGCCCCGACTACCGCTGGCGCACCACCGCGTACGCGGACGGGCCGATCGACCCGGACGGCACGCTGCAGGGCAACCTGTACATCAAGGGCACCGGCGACCCGAAGCTCGTGCCCGAAGAGCTGATCGACCTCGTCGACAAGATCCGCAAGGCCGGCGTGCGGCGCGTGGCCGGCCGCCTCGTGCTCGACAAGAGCTATTTCGCGGCGTCGACGCGCGACCTGCCGTCGTTCGACGACGACGTGAGCGCGCCGTACAACGTCGGCCCCGATCCGCTGCTGTACGCGTTCAAGGCCGTGTCGTTCACGGTCACGCCGGGCGACGACGGCAAGGTGGCCGTCGACGTGCTGCCGCCGCTCGCGAACCTGTCGATCGACAACCAGCTCGTCGAAGGCGGCGGATCGTGCGGCGCGGCGGCCGCGGCCGCACGCCCGACGCTGTCGGGCGCGGGCACGGCGGGCGGGATCATGACCGCGTCGTTCTCCGGCGACTATCCGCTGCGCTGCGGCGCGCACACGACCAATCTCGCGATCCTCGACCACACGGCGTTCTTCGCGCGCGGCTTCCTCGCGCTGTGGCAGCAGGACGGCGGCACGATCGCGGGCCCGGTCGACGAAGGCAAGGTGCCGAACACCGCGCGGCCGCTCGCCGTGCACCACAGCCCCGTGCTCGGCAGCATCGTGTACGACATCAACAAGTTCAGCAACAACGTGATGGCGCGCAACCTGTTCCTCACGATCGGCGCGGTGGCCGGCAAGCCGCCCGCGACGCCCGAGCAGTCGAGCCGTGCGATTCACGCGTTCCTGCAGAGGAGCGGAATCGCGATGCCCGAGCTGGAACTGGAGAACGGCTCGGGGCTGTCGCGCGACGAGCACGTGAGCGCGCTGTCGCTCGCCGCGCTGCTGCAGGCCGCGAACGCGAGCCCGGTCGCGCAGACGTTCATCGATTCGCTGCCGATCGCCGGCATCGACGGCACGATGAAGAACCGGCTCACCAACGCGGGCGTGCTCGGCAATGCCCACATCAAGACCGGCACGCTGCGCGACGTGCGCGCGATTGCCGGCTACGTCGCGGGCGCCGACGGACAGAGCTACGTCGTCGTGAGCTTCATCAACGACGAGCACGCGGAAGCCGCGCGCGCCGCGCACGATACGCTGCTCGAATGGATCTACGCGGGCGCGCATTGACGGTGTCATGCGGGGCGGTGCTGTAGCTTGGGTTCGGTTGAGCTGCGGCCTGCTCCGTTGATCCGTTGCTCGGCCTGCGGCGCTGCATGGGCGGCTGGCGGCATGTGGTGTCAGCCGGCGGCTACCGATGGCTGCCGGTGTCCTCTTTCTGCTACCTGAGTGCTCCCTCTGACGCGTGCTTCGTGCTGCCTGCTGTTGCCTACCGGCGCCCGCTGCACGCGCTAGTGCCGCACTAGCCGCCACGTACGAAAGCGCGCTGCGACACGCCTCACCCTCGCCCGCCAATAACCCCATCCCGCATCCTCCGCGCGACCGTCGAAAGCACCGGCCGCGGTTTGAAACGGCCACGGCCACAGGCACGCCGCGCACCGCCCGCACGCCATGCCGGCAAAACGGTGCCACACCGCCCGGCCCCGTGCGACGCGGCTTCCGTAGAAACCCTGTCCTCTGAGGGAACCCTCTACGCTGCCCCCTCGCCTAGCGCGTGGCGATTGCGTAGGCTGTTGGCCTGACGATATCTACAACGGGCCACGTGCCCGGCCTGACGGCCTGCAGGGGAAAGGAGGAGACACGCCCATGCGATTCGACGTCGAATTGCTTCTGCTCGCGCTGGCGCCCGTCTTCCTGCTGTGCATCGCGTGGGAAGCCTGGCACCTCGCCCGCACGCGCGCACAGGACCACGTCTATGCGTGGCGCGACACGCTGTGCAACGCGGCGCTCGCGCTGATGCACCAGGGCGCCGACAAGCTCGCATGGTTGTTCGTGATCCCCGTTTATGCGTACTGCTACGCACATTTCCGGCTGTTCACCTGGCACGACGGCTGGCTGTCGTTCGCCGTGCTGTTCGTCGGCCAGGACTTCCTCTACTACGTGTTCCATCGCGCGAGCCACCGCGTGCGCTGGCTGTGGGCCGCGCACGTCGTGCATCACTCGTCCGAACGGATGAACTTCTCGACCGCGTTCCGCCAGAGCCTGATGTATCCGGTCGCGGGCATGTGGGTGTTCTGGCTGCCGCTCGCGTTCGTCGGCTTTCCGCCGCAGCAGATCGTCGGCATCGTGCTGATCAACCTCGCGTTCCAGTTCTTCGTCCATACGCAGGCGATCGGCAAGCTCGGCTGGCTCGAATACGTGCTGAACACGCCGTCGATCCATCGCGCGCACCACGCGCGCAACCCGCGCTACATCGACCGCAATTACGCAGGTGTGCTGGTGATCTGGGATCGCCTGTTCGGCAGCTACGTCGACGAATCGGCCGACGATCCGCCGCAATACGGAATCGTCGAGCCGCTCGGCTCGAACAACCCGCTCGTCGCGACGTTTCACGAGTGGGTGTCGATGGCGGCCGACGCGTTGCGCGTACACGGATGGCGCAACCGGCTGCGCGCGATTTTCGGCCCGCCCGAATGGGCGAGCGCTTATCATGCGCAGATCGCCGAGGCCGCAAACCATGATCCGCGCACCGTGCCGCTTGCGGCCGTGCGCGACCAATAAACCGCTTCAGCCAACGGCCGCCGTGCCGCCCGAACCTGAGCGGGCACACGGCAGATGCACAACACATCGGGCCATATCTACGAGGAGATCCATCGATGCAGTCACGACAATCCACTCCGTCGCGTAACCGTCAACGCCTGCTGCGCACCGCCCAGGTCGCGATCGCGGGCGCCGCGCTCGCGCTGCTCGCCGCCTGCGGCGGCGGCGACGACAACAGCAGCAGCGCATCGAACACGCCGCCGTCCGGCGTGAAAATGCAGGTCGTGTCGTTCGGCGACAGCCTGTCGGACGTCGGCACCTACTCGCAGATCAAGCTCGGCTTCGGCGGCGGCCGCTTCACGACCAACCCCGGCCAGGTGTGGACGCAGAACGTCGCGCAGTACTACGGCGACACGCTGCAGCCGGCGAACCAGGGCGGCTTCGGCATCCCGTTGCAGGCGACCGGCGGTCTCGGCTACGCGCAGGGCGGCTCGCGCGTGACGCTGCAGCCCGGCATCGGCCATGCGGACGCCAGCGTGCCGAACCCCGACTATGCGCAGGCCACCACCACGCCGATCGCCGATCAGGTCAAGCAGTACCTGGCGCAGCACGGCAGCTTCAACGCCGGCCAGATCGTGCTGATCAACGGCGGCGCGAACGACATCTTCTATCAGGCGCAGGTCGCGCAGGCGCAAGGCAACACGCCGGCCGCGCAACTGGCGGCCGCGCAGGCGATCGGCCTCGCCGCGCAGCAGCTCGGCGGCCTCGTCCAGCAGATCGTCGCGGCCGGCGCGACGCACGTGTTCGTCTCGAACGTGCCGGACATCGGCGGCACGCCGCTTGCGCTGCAAGGCGGCACGCAGGCCGCGCTCACGCAACTGTCGGGCCTCTTCAACCAGACGCTGGCCGGCACGCTCGCCGCGCTGCAGGTCGATCCGACCAAGTACGCGTTGGTCGATACGTTCACGTGGCAGGACGGCATCGCGGCCAACTACCAGGCGAACGGCTTCAGCGTGAAGAACACCGACACCGCGTGCAACCTGAAGGCGATGGTCCAGGCGGCCACGCAGTACGGCGTCGCGAACGCGACCGCGTTCGGCTCGTCGCTGTTCTGCTCGCCGCAGACCTACACGGTCCCGAACGCGGACCAGACCTACATGTTCGCCGATACCGTGCACCCGACGACGCGCCTGCATGCGCTGTTCGCGCAGTACGTCGAGCAGCAGATCGCGAAGTCCGGCGTCGGCAAGTAACGCGCTCGCGGCACGCCGATACGAAAACGCCTGACCGGCGAGTCGCCGGTCAGGCGTTTTTCATTGCAGTGCGCGTCGAAGCGGCCGAAGCGAGCCGGGTCAGTCGGCCGCGTCCCCCGCATCGAACGCCGCGGCCGCGCGGCCGAGCCGGTCGTTGACCGCGATCCACTCGACGGTCTCGGGCAGCTTCTCGACGAGAATGCGTGCGACCTGCGCGCGATCGAGCGCGCGCAGCATCCCGTACAGATCGCGCGCATATGCGTGCGGATCTTCGGGCGCGGCGATGAAGTGCACGCCGTCCGCCTGCGCCCAGCGCCCCGCACGCGACGCGCGTGCGACGAGCGCGACGCGTTCGCCGTCCGCCTGCGCAGCCGCGAGCAACGGCTCGAGGGCGTCGAACGGCAGCAGCGCGAGCGGCGTGCGCGGCGCGTAATGCGCCTTCAGCGTGCCGGACGCGCGCGGCGCGGTCGCGTCGCTGCCATCGGGCAGACGCGGCGCGCGGCCGAGCACGTCGGCGATCTGCTGCGGCGTCACGTGACCGGGCCGCAACAGCGCGGGAAAGCCGCGCGACAGATCGACGATCGTCGATTCGATCCCGACTTCGGACGCACCGCCGTCGAGCACGTGCACGGTGTCGCCGAATTCGTCGCGCACGTGCTGCGCCGTGGTCGGGCTCACGTGGCCGAAACGGTTCGCGGACGGTGCGGCCACGCCGCCGTGGCCGCCGCGGCGCGCGCTGAACGCGGCCAAGAGCGCCTGCGCGACCGGATGCGACGGACAGCGCAGACCGACCGAATCCTGGCCGCCGCTCACGGCATCCGGGATGCGCGGATGGCGCTTCAGGATCAGCGTCAGCGGGCCCGGCCAGAACGCGTCGATCAGTGCCCGCGCATCGGCCGGAACGTCGGCGGCCCAGTAGCCGGGATCGCCGCCGGGCGGCAGATGCACGATCACCGGATGGTTCGCCGGACGCCCTTTCGCCGCGTAGATGCGCGCGACGGCTTCCGGATTCGCCGCATCGCCGCCGAGCCCGTACACGGTTTCGGTCGGGAACGCGACGAGCTGCCCGGCGTCGAGCAGCGCCGCGGCCGCGTCGATCTGCGCGGGCGTCACCGTGTTCGGGAGCGCGATGGACATCGGCCGGCGCCTCAGTCGAGCGGCACGCGCAGCAGCTGCGCACACGCGTTGGCGGCCGCGACCGCGTCGTCGCGCGTCTCGGCCGTGAAGTTCACGTGACCCATCTTGCGGCCGACGCGCGCCTCTTCCTTGCCGTACAGATGCAGATGCGCGGCCGGCATCGCCGCGACCGTGTCCCACGGCGGCGTGACCGGCTCGGCATCGGCGCCGTTCGGGAACCACACGTCGCCGAGGATGTTCAGCATCGCGGCCGGCGAATGCTGGCGCGGGTTGCCGAGCGGCATGCGCGTCATCGCGCGCACCTGCTGCTCGAACTGGCTGGTTGCGCACGCATCGACCGTGTAGTGGCCGGAGTTGTGCGGGCGCGGCGCCATTTCGTTCGCGACGAACGAGCCGTCTTCCAGCACGAAGAATTCGACGCACAGCACGCCGACGTAATCGAGCTTGTCGGCGATCCGGATCGCGGCCTGCTGCGCCTCTTCGACACGCGCGGCATCGGCGGCCGGCGCCGGCACCACCGTCAGTGCGAGGATGCCGTCGTGATGCACGTTCTGCGCGAGCGGGAACGCGGCCGAGCGGCCGTCCACGCCGCGCGCGATCAGCGCCGACACTTCGTATTTCAGCGGCAGGCGCTTTTCGAGCACGCACGGCACGCCGCCGAGCGCCGCGTGCGCGTCGCGCGCTTCGCGGGCGGTGCTCACGCGCACCTGCCCCTTGCCGTCGTAGCCGAGCCGCGCGGTCTTCAGGATGCCGGGCAGCACCGCATCGAGCGCGGCATCGTCGAGGGCGGCGAGCGCGGCCGGCGACTCGATCACGACGTGCGGCGCGACCGGCACGCCGGATGCCTCGATGAAACGCTTCTCCGCGATGCGGTCCTGCGCGACTGCCACGCAGCGGCCGGCCGGCGCGACGAACGTCGTGCGCGCGAGGAAATCGAGGCTCGCGGCCGGCACGTTCTCGAATTCCGTCGACACGGCTTCGCACAGCGCGGCCAGCTCGGCGAGCGCGGCTTCGTCGTCGTAGGCCGCGCGCAGATGGCGGTCGGCTACCGACCCGGCCGGGCTCGCCGGATCGGGATCGAGCACGGCGACGCGATAGCCCATCGACTGGGCGGCAAAGCAGAACATGCGGCCGAGCTGGCCGCCGCCGACCATGCCCAGCCACGCGCCGGGCAGGATCGGGGAAACGGAATCAGGAGTTGCGGTCATGTCAGTGATCGATCGCGGCGGGCGCGGCCCGCCGCAGTGGGGAAAGTCAGGCGGCGCGCGCGACGCGCGGCCGCCGGCGCGCCGTCAAGCGAGCGGCGGCAGCACCATCGCGTGCGCGGCTTCGTTCTGGCGCACGCGGAACGCGGCGAGCCGGTTCGCGTAGTCGACCGACGTGCCGGACAGGATCGACACCGCGAACAGCGCGGCGTTCGCGGCGCCGGCCTCGCCGATCGCGAACGTCGCGACCGGCACGCCCTTCGGCATCTGCACGATCGAGTGCAGCGAATCGACGCCCTTCAGGTACTTGCTGGCGACCGGCACGCCGAGCACCGGCACCGTGGTTTTCGCGGCCAGCATGCCGGGCAGATGCGCGGCGCCGCCGGCGCCCGCGATGATCGCACGCAGCCCGCGCTCGCGCGCCTTCTCCGCATAGTCGAACATCTCGTCGGGCATCCGGTGCGCGGACACGACCTTCGCTTCGTACGGCACGCCGAATTCCTGCAGGATCGCGACCGCGTTCTTCATCACGTCCCAGTCGGAACTCGAACCCATCAGCACGCCGACGAGCGGCGCGCTGTGCGTGTGGGCAGTCTGGACTTCAGTCATGTCGATGTGTCCTTGCTTACGCGAGCGGCTGGCCGGTGATGCGCTCGAGCGCTTCCTGGTACTTCGCGGCCGTCTTCGCGACGACGTCGGCCGGCAGCGCCGGCGCCGGCGCCGTCTTGCCCCACGGCTGCGCCTCGAGCCAGTCGCGCACGAACTGCTTGTCGAACGACGGCGGGTTGGTGCCGACCTGGTACTGGTCGGCCGGCCAGAAGCGCGACGAATCGGCGGTCAGCACTTCGTCCATCAGGTACAGCTTGCCGTGGTTGTCGAGGCCGAACTCGAACTTCGTGTCGGCGATGATGATGCCGCGCGTCGCCGCGTAGTCGGCCGCTTCCTTGTACAGGCGGATCGAGATGTCGCGGATCGTCGCGGCCAGCTCGGTGCCGATGCGGCGCTCGGTTTCCTCGAACGTGATGTTCTCGTCGTGCTCGCCGAGCTCGGCCTTCGCGGCCGGCGTGAAGATCGGCTCCGGCAGCTTCTGCGCGTTCTGCAGGCCGGCCGGCAGCGCCACGCCGCACACCGCGCCCGAGGCCTGGTATTCCTTCCAGCCGCTGCCGGCCAGATAACCGCGCACGACCGCTTCGATCATGATCGGCTCGAGACGCTTGACGACCGCCGCGCGGCCCTTGACCTGCTCGACTTCATCGGCCGCGACGACCGCTTCCGGCGCGTCGCCGGTCAGGTGGTTCGGCACGATGTGCGCGAGCTTGTCGAACCAGAAGTTCGCCATCTGGTTCAGCACGCGGCCCTTGTTCGGAATCGGCTCGCCCATGATCACGTCGAATGCCGACAGACGGTCGGTCGTGACGATCAGGAGCTTGTCGTTGCCGACCGCGTAGTTGTCGCGGACCTTGCCGCGACCGAGGAGCGGCAGCGAGCGGAGCGTGGATTCGTAAAGGGTAGACATCGTCTTTTCGCAGATAAGGAGCCAAACAAAAAGGGAAACGCCGTTCCCCGCGGCAGGCGGGAACGGCGGTCTTGCAATGCGTCGGCGAACCGCCGGCGCGAGCGCGCCGGGCGGTTGCCGGCCGGCCCTCGTTCGGCCGGACGGAACGGCTGCCGGGGCCGGATCAGGTCCGCCGCGGGCAGCCGCCGCGCCCGGCGACCACGCCGGGCGGGGCAATCGTACTACAGTCTCAGCGCACGACCTGCGCGAGCGCGCCGGACTTGTACTGTTCGGCGATCTTGTCGAGCGACACCGGCTTGATCTTCGCAGCCTGGCCTTCGCAGCCGAACGCGAGGTAGCGATCGACGCAGACCTTCTTCGCGGCTTCGCGCGCGGGCTTCAGGTAGTCGCGCGGATCGAACTTGCCCGGGTTCTCGAACAGGTAGCGGCGGATCGCGCCGGTGATCGCGAGACGCAGGTCGGTGTCGATGTTGACCTTGCGCACGCCGTGCTTGATGCCTTCCTGGATTTCCTCGACCGGCACGCCGTAGGTTTCCTTCATGTCGCCACCGAATTCGCGGATCTCGGCCAGCAGCTCCTGCGGCACCGACGACGAACCGTGCATCACGAGGTGCGTGTTCGGAATGCGTGCGTGGATTTCCTTGATGCGCTGGATCGACAGGATGTCGCCGGTCGGCTTCTTCGAGAACTTGTACGCGCCGTGCGACGTGCCGATCGCGATCGCGAGCGCGTCGCACTGCGTGAGCTTCACGAAATCGGCAGCCTGCTCCGGATCGGTCAGCAGTTGCTCGCGGGTCATCGTGCCTTCCGCGCCGTGGCCGTCTTCCTTGTCGCCCTTCATCGTCTCGAGCGAGCCGAGCACGCCGAGTTCCGCCTCGACCGTCACGCCGATCGAGTGCGCCATCTCGACGACCTTGCGCGACACGTCGACGTTGTACTCGTACGAGGCGACCGTCTTGCCGTCGGCTTCGAGCGAACCGTCCATCATCACGCTGGTGAAACCGCTGCGGATCGCGGCCATGCACACGGCCGGCGACTGGCCGTGGTCCTGGTGCATCACGACCGGGATGTGCGGATACGACTCGACCGCCGCTTCGATCAGGTGGCGCAGGAACGGCTCGCCCGCATACTTACGCGCGCCGGCCGATGCCTGCATGATCACGGGCGCGCCGACCTGGTCCGCCGCCGCCATGATCGCCTGGACCTGCTCCAGGTTGTTCACGTTGAAGGCCGGCAGGCCGTAACCGTGCTCTGCCGCGTGGTCCAGCAATTGACGCATTGATACGAGAGGCATTGTGGAACTCCTTGGAATGAAAACCGGTGCGCCCTGACGCCGGCGCGGCGCTCGCTCCCGCCTGAAACGGGGCGGCACGGCACGGCTGAGCGTCGAATAGCGGCATTTTATCGCGAAGCGCCGCCGATTCCGACCGCGCCGGCGCGCCCGCTCGCAATTTGTTACCTTCGCACGGCACAATCCGCCAAAAAACAGAAAAAAAGCCGCGCGGGGCATCCGACCCCACGCGGCTTTTCGGTCCAAACGGTGCCGGATCGACCGGGCCGACGGCCCGACGCAACCCGGCCGGCCCGGCGCTCAATAGTGCTCGCCGACCCGCACGATCTTCAGCGTATTGGTGCCGCCCGCCTGCCCCATCGGCTCGCCGACGGTCAGCACGACCATGTCGCCGTGCTGCACGTAGCCCTGCTTGACGATCATCTCGAGCGCCGCCTGCAGCGCGGCGTCGCGGTCGCTGTTGAAGTCGACGTGCAGCGGCGTCACGTTGCGGTACAGCGCCATCGTGCGCTCGCTGCCGACGCGCGGCGTCAGCGCGAAGATCGGCACGTGCGTGTAGTGGCGCGACATCCACAGCGCGGTCGCGCCCGATTCGGTCAGCGCGACGATCGCCTTCGCACCCAGGTGATACGCGGTGAACAGCGCGCCCATCGCGATCGACTGGTCGATCCGCGTGAACGTGCGGTCGAGGAAATCCTTGTCGAGCTCGACGTGCTCCGATTTTTCCGCTTCGACGCACACCGCCGCCATCGTCTCGATCGTGACGACCGGATGCTTGCCGGCGGCCGTTTCGGCCGACAGCATCACCGCGTCGGTGCCGTCGAGCACCGCGTTCGCGACGTCCGACACTTCGGCGCGCGTCGGCACCGGCGCGTGGATCATCGATTCCATCATCTGCGTCGCGGTGATCACGAGCTTGTTCGACTCGCGCGCCATCCGGATCATCCGCTTCTGCAGCGCCGGCACGGCCGCGTTGCCCACTTCGACCGCGAGGTCGCCGCGCGCGACCATGATCCCGTCGGACGCATCGAGGATGCTCTGCAGCGCCGGAATCGCCTCGGCGCGCTCGATCTTCGCGATCATCTTCGGCTTGATGCCGTACGGCGCGCCCGCGATGTTCGCGAGCTGGCGCGCCATTTCCATGTCGGTTGCATTCTTCGGGAACGACACCGCGACGAGATCCGCGCCGAGCGACATCGCGGTGCGGATGTCCTCCATGTCCTTCGCGGTCAGCGCGGGCGCCGACAGGCCGCCGCCCTGACGATTGATGCCCTTGTTGTTCGACAGCTCGCCGCCCACCTTGACGATCGTGTGGATCTCCTCGCCGAGCACGCGCTCGACGGTCAGCACGATCAGGCCGTCGTTCAGCAGCAGCAGGTCGCCCGGCTTCAGGTCGCGCGGCAGTTCCTTGTAGTCGAGGCCGACGCGCTCGTCGTTGCCGAGTTCGCAACCCGCGTCGAGGATGAACGCCTGGCCCGGCGCCAGCGTGGTCTTGCCGTTCTCGAACTTGCCGACGCGGATCTTCGGACCCTGCAGGTCGGCCATGATCGCGATCTCGCGGCCGACCTTGCGGGCGGCCTCGCGCACCATCTCGGCGCGCTGGCGATGATCGTCGGCCGTGCCGTGCGAAAAATTGAGCCGCACGACGTCGAGGCCCGCCTGCATCATCTGCAGCAGAATCTCCGGCGAACTGGAGGCCGGACCGATCGTGGCGACTATCTTGGTGGCGCGCTGCATGAAACTCCTCATCTGGATCAGGGTTGATGCGCTGGGTGAAACGCTGCGAGAGCCGGAATCGGCGAGCCCAGCGGCGGCCGTCCCGGGGAGCGTGCCGGTGCTTGCGCCCGGCATCGCTTTGTTCTGAATCTCATGGTGCTGCACGACCGCGTCGCCGGCGGCCGCCGCTGCGCGCGGGGTGGTGTCCGCCCGCGCGGGCGCGCGTTTGCGCTTGCCCGCGCCGGCCCGCTGCTCCGCTGTCGCGGAGCGCGCGGCCTTCGTCACCCCTGCGCGCACCGCCACGCTCAGGCCGCCCGCGTTTCCAGCACTTCCACCGCCGGCAGCTTCTTCCCTTCGAGGAACTCGAGGAATGCGCCGCCGCCCGTCGAGATGTAGCTAACCTGGTCGTGGATGCCGTACTTCGCGATGGCCGCCAGCGTGTCGCCGCCGCCCGCGATCGAGAACGCGGACGACTTGGCGATCGCGTCGGCGAGCGTCTTCGTGCCGTTGCCGAACTGGTCGAACTCGAACACGCCGACCGGGCCGTTCCACACGATCGTGCCGGCCTTCTCGAGCTGGCTCGCGAGCGCGCGGGCCGTATCGGGACCGATGTCGAGGATCATGTCGTCCGCTTCGATGTCGGCGACCTGCTTCACCGTGGCCGCGGCCGTCGGCGAGAATTCCTTGGCCGTCACGACGTCGGTCGGGATCGGCACCGACGCGCCGCGCTCGCGCGCCTCGTCGATGATCGCCTTCGCTTCGGCGACCAGATCGGCTTCCGCGAGCGACTTGCCGATCGACAGGCCGGCCGCGAGCATGAACGTGTTCGCGATGCCGCCGCCGACGATCAGCTGGTCGACCTTGCCGGCCAGCGACTTCAGGATGGTCAGCTTGGTCGACACCTTCGAGCCCGCGACGATCGCGACGAGCGGACGCGCGGGGTTGCCGAGCGCCTTGCCGAGCGCATCGAGTTCGGCAGCAAGCAGCGGGCCCGCGCAGGCGACCGGCGCGTACTTCGCGATCCCGTGGGTGGTGGCCTCGGCGCGGTGCGCGGTGCCGAACGCGTCGTTCACGTAGATATCGCAGAGCTTCGCCATTTTTTGCGCGAGCTCGTCCGAATTCTTCTTCTCGCCCTTGTTCACGCGGCAGTTCTCGAGCAGCACGACCTGGCCCGGCGCGACGTTCACGCCGTTCTCGACCCAGTTCGACACCAGCGGCACGTCGCGGCCGAGCAATTCGGCCAGACGCTTCGCGACCGGCGCGAGCGAGTCTTCCGGCTTGAATTCGCCTTCGGTCGGGCGGCCGAGGTGCGACGTGACCATCACGGCCGCGCCGGCGTCGAGCGCGGCGCGGATCGCCGGCACGGACGCGCGCACGCGCGTGTCTTCGGTGATGTTGCCGTGATCGTCCTGCGGGACGTTCAGGTCGGCGCGGATGAACACCCGCTTGCCGGCGAGCTGGCCGGCGGCGATCAGGTCGGTAAGACGCTTGACTTGGCTCATGGTGGACAGATTGAAGTAGTGGATGGGGAAAGGGGCTTCACGCTGGACGTGCGCGGGCTGCCGCGAAAGGGCGCCGGATGCGGCCGTGGCTGGCGGTTCGCATGACGCGCACGGGTAAAAATCTCGAACGGGCATTCTAGCCGATCCACCCGGCAGACTGACCGTGCGCGGCCGAATTCCGCCTATTTGGGAGCGCGGGCGGCCGGCGGCATGCTGCTGCAATGCAGCAATCCGCTGGCGCCGGCGCACCGGGCGCCGGCCGGCCGCCGCCGCGATTCATCAGAACAGGATCCGCAGCACGGTGAACACGAGCATGCCGCTGACGATCGTGCCGAGCATGCTGCGGCGCCACAGGAACCAGCCGAGGCCGGCGAGCGCCGCGTAAAACGGATGATTGGTCAGCGCGAACGACAGGCCGGCCGGCGTCTCCAGCACGTCGGGCAGCACCACGGCAACCAAGGCGGCGGCCGGCGCATAGCGCAGCGCGCGCTGCGCGCGCTCGGGCAGCACGGTGCGCTCGCCGCCGATCAGGAACAACGCGCGCGTGACGGCCGTGACGATGGTCATCCCGACGATCACGAGCCAGATTTCGGTCGCACTCACTCGCTCTCCTTCTCGTGCACGATTTCGGTACGGATGCGCCGCCAGTCGGCGCGCTCGACGAAGAAATCGGCGGTGCAGCCGGCGGCCAGCGCCGCGAGCACCGCGATCGGCAGCGCGAGCCGGTACGGCAGGTCGAACAGCACGAGCGACACGATGCCGGCCACCGCGACCGCCACGAGCGTCGAGCGGTTCGCGACCGCCGACACCATGATCGGAATCAGCGCGAGCGTGCCGGCCAGCTCGAGCCCCCAGCTCGCCGGAAAGAAGCTCGCGAGCAGGATGCCGGCGAGCGACGACGCCTGCCACGACGCCCAGCTCGCGAGCGCCATCCCCCAGAAGTACGCCTCCTTGCCCGGCACGTGGCCGTAGGCGAAGCCCTGCTTCTGGAACAGCAGGTAGATCACGTCGCCGTTGAAATAGCCGATCGCGACGCGCCGCCACAGCGGCAGGTAGGAGAAATGGGGAGCGAGGCCGGCGCTGAAGATCACGAAGCGCATGTTGACCATCGTGGCGGTGAGCAGGATCGTCCAGAGCGGCAGCTTCGCGACGAGCAGCGGCAGCACCGCGAGTTGCGACGAACCCGCGTACACCAGGATCGACATCGCGCTCGCCTGCCCGAGCGTCATCACCGACTTGCTCATCGCGATGCCGGTGACGAGCCCCCAGGAGAGGATCGCCATCAAGGTCGGGGAATAGTCGCGCGCGCCCTGGATCAGCGCGAAGCGGTCGGTGGCGGACAAGCGAGCGAGCATGGGGAGGCGGGCCGCAGCGGGCGGTTCGTCCGGGCTCCGGCGTCTCCTGCCGGCACGGCCCGTCGTCGTTGGAATCGGTACCGGACGATTATAGCCCCGGCCCCATGGCGACCGACCGGATCGGCGCCAAATGACGCTAAAATAAGCGTCTTTCCGGTTCAACGCTGCACAACCACCGCAGCACCCCACTGCTTCCAGGAGAATCCTATGTCAATGGCCGACCGCGACGGCAAGATCTGGATGGACGGCAAGCTGATCGACTGGCGCGACGCCAAGATCCACGTCCTGACCCATACGCTGCACTACGGCATGGGCGTCTTCGAGGGCGTGCGCGCATACAAGACGGCCGACGGCAGCACCGCGATCTTCCGCCTGCGCGAGCACACGAAGCGGCTGCTGAATTCGGCGAAGATCTTCCAGATGGACGTGCCGTTCGACCGGGAAACGCTCGAAGCCGCGCAGCTCGAAGTCGTGCGCGAAAACAAGCTCGAATCGTGCTACCTGCGCCCGATCATCTGGGTCGGCTCGGAAAAGCTCGGCGTGTCCGCGAAGGGCAACACGATCCACGTCGCGATCGCGGCCTGGCCGTGGGGCGCCTACCTCGGCGAGGATGGCCTCGCGAAGGGGATCCGCGTGAAGACGTCGTCGTTCACGCGCCACCACGTCAACGTGTCGATGGTGCGGGCAAAGGCCTCGGGCTGGTACGTGAACTCGATTCTCGCGAACCAGGAAGCCACGGCCGACGGCTACGACGAAGCGCTGCTGCTCGACGTCGACGGCTACGTGTCGGAAGGCTCCGGCGAAAACTTCTTCCTGGTCAACCACGGCAAGCTCTACACGCCCGACCTGTCGTCGTGCCTCGACGGCATCACGCGCGACACGATCATCACGCTCGCGAAGGACGCCGGCATCGAGGTGATCGAGAAGCGCATCACGCGCGACGAGGTCTACACGGCCGACGAAGCGTTCTTCACGGGCACGGCCGCCGAAGTCACGCCGATCCGCGAGCTCGACAACCGCACGATCGGCAGCGGCGCACGCGGCCCGGTCACGGAAAAGCTCCAGTCGGCGTTTTTCGATATCGTGTCGGGCAAGAACGCGAAGTACGCGCACTGGCTGTCCAAGGTCTGAGCGCGCCGCGCCGCCGACCGCCCACAAAAAGAGTGATTAGAGAAAGTCTCATGAGCGAAATCAAGGAAATGCCGCTGGTCGAACTGACGGCCAAGGACCTCCCCGCGTATTGCCCGAACCCGGCCATGGCGCGCTGGAGCGCGCACCCGCGCGTGTTCATCGACGTCTCGCACGGCGAGGCACGCTGCCCGTACTGCGGCACGCGCTACAAGCTGCGCGACGGCGAGGTGGTCAAGGGCCACTGAGCCCGGCCGCGGGCCTGCGGGCCCGTCGCACGCGAGGCGGCGCCGCCGGAGTTTCCGGCGCGCCGCCCTTTTCCCTTTCTGACAACCCGAACGCGGTGCATGCGCGCCGTGCTTCATTACGACATCGGAAGTCGACCTGATGCGTCGAGCGCTGGTTATCGCACCGAACTGGATCGGTGACGCATTGATGGCGCAGCCGCTTTTTGCGCTGCTGAAGAAGCTCCATCCCCGCATCGCGATCGATGCCGTCGCACCCAGCTGGGTCGCGCCGGTGCTCGAGCGGATGCCGGAGATCCACGATGTCCACGCGACCGATCTCGCCCATGGCAAGCTGCAGCTGCTGCGCCGCTGGCAACTCGCGAGCGACCTGCGCGACGTCGGCTACGACGCGGCGTACGTGCTGCCGAATTCGTTGAAGTCGGCCGTGATCCCGTGGCTCGCGAACATCCCGCTGCGGATCGGCTACACGGGCGAGCACCGCTACGGCTTGCTGAACGTGCGGCACGCGAACCCCGACAAGTCGGCCGAGCGGCCGCCGATGACGACCCACTACGCGGCGCTCGCCTATGCGCCGGGCGCGAAGCTGCCCGAGTCGATGAAGACGCTGCCCGCGCCGCGCCTCGACGCCGATCTGAACGAGACGGCGCGCGTGTCGGCGCGTTTCAATCTCGATACGCGCAAGCCGCTCGTCGTGTTCTGCCCGGGCGCCGAATACGGCCCGGCCAAGCGTTGGCCGCCCGAGCATTTCGCGACGCTGGCGACGATCGTCCACCAGTCGTTCCCGTATACGCAGATCGTCGCGCTCGGCTCGCAGAAGGACGCCGCGGCCGCGCAGGCGATCGCCGACCACGCGCCGAACGTGCGCAACCTGTGCGGGCAGACGTCGCTGTCCGAGGCATGCGCGCTGATCGCGCGCGCGAACGCCGTCGTCACCAACGATTCCGGGCTGATGCACGTGGCCGCGGCGCTGCGCCGGCCGCTCGTCGCGCTGTACGGGTCGACGGATCCGCGCCACACCCCTCCGCTGTCGGAGCTGGCGAAGGTACAATGGCTGCATCTCGAATGCAGTCCCTGCTTCGAACGCGAATGCCCGCTCGGCCATCTGAACTGCCTGCGCGAGCTCGGCCCGGAGCAGGTATTCGGCGACTTGCGCGGCATGCTCGTCGGGCAGCGCTGACCCTGGCCGGCGGCGTCGCACGACGCGCCGGGCAATCCGATTCACCGGTGTACGGCGGCCTCATCCGGGCCGCCGTGCTGAATACGGCGCGCGACGCGCGCGAGAGACAACCCCGATGCCACGTTTTGCCCGCCTTTTCGAAGCCGCCGCCGATACGCTGAACGCTTACTACCAGGCCGTCGCCGACGCCAATCTCGACGCGCTGCTGGGGTTGTGGATCGACGAGGACTTCGCCAGCTGCGTGTGGGCCGACGGCGAGCATCTGCACGGCCTCGACCAGATCCGCAGCGGCCTCGCGAACCGGCTCGCCACCCGCCCGGTGACGATCGAGCCGCTCGACATCCGCGTGTACGACAGTCTCGGCACCGTCGTCTATACGATCGCCGAGGCCCATCAGCAGGCCGACCTGACGGCCGAACCCGACATGGTGTTCGCGACGTACGTGATGATTCACGAGCGTGGCGAGTGGCGCATCGCGCATATCCACGCGAGCCCGATTCCCGAACAGGCGGCCGGACAATTCGCCGCGAAGATCCGTCACGGGCAGGGTCCGCTGCACTGACGAAGCAACGTAGCAACGCACTAGCAGGGCGATCATGAGTACGGCCTCCCCGCCTACCTCGCCGCTGACCGGGGCCTCGGCCCCCGCCGACGACCTACTGCGCTATCGCGCACCGCGCTGGCTGCCGAACAGCCATGTCCAGACCATCGTGCCCGCGCTGTTCGCGCGGCGTCCGGCCGTCGCGTACCGACGCGAGCGCTGGGAAACCCCCGACCACGACTTCATCGATCTCGACTGGGTCGCGCACCTCGACAGCGCGGCGCCGGCACCCGATGCGCCGCTGTTCGTGCTGTTCCACGGCCTCGAGGGCAGCTCCGGCTCGCACTATGCGCTCGCGATGATGGCCGCCGCGCAGGCGAACGGCTGGCACGCGGTCGTCCCGCACTTTCGCAGCTGCAGCGGCGAGCTGAATCGCCGGCCGCGTTTTTATCATCTCGCCGACAGCGCCGAAGTCGACTGGATCCTGCGCCGGCTCGCCGCGCAGCATCGCGGGCCGATCGTCGCGGCCGGCGTGTCGCTCGGCGGCAACGTGCTGCTGCGCTGGCTCGGCGAGCATCGCAGCGACACGTCGATCGTGCACGCGGCCGCGGCGATCTCGACGCCGATCGACGTGCATGCGGGCGGCCGCGCGCTGTCGCAGGGCTTCGCGATGGTCTATACGCGCAGCTTCCTCAAGACGCTCAAGCGCAAGGCGCTCGCGAAGCTCGATCAATATCCGGGGCTGTTCGACCGCGACGCGATGCTGCGCGCCGTCACGATGCGCGACTTCGACGAAGTCGTCACCGCGCCGCTGCACGGCTTCGCGAACGCCGACGACTACTGGACCCAAGCCACCACGCGCCCGCTGCTGCGCGCGATCGACGTGCCGACGTTGATCCTCAATGCACGCAACGATCCGTTCCTGCCCGAATCCGCGCTGCCGAGCGCCGCCGACGTGTCGCCGGCCGTCGAGCTCGATCAGCCGGCGCACGGCGGTCACGCGGGATTCATGACCGGGCCGTTCCCCGGCCGACTCGACTGGCTGTCGGCGCGCGTGTTCGGCTATTGCTCGAAATTCGTCGACCATGGATGACATCGTCCGACAGGCCATCGCCAAATGGCCGAACGTTCCGCACTGCACCGGCTGGCTGCTGCTCGACCGGCGCGGCGCATGGCGGCTGCGCGACGACGCCGCGCAGGCCGCCGGCGAGCTCGGCTCGCCCGTGCGGCATGACGCGCTGAACGCATTCATCGCCCGCAACTACGCATGCGACGCGCATGGGCAGTGGTTCTTCCAGAACGGCCCGCAGCGCGTCTATGTCGAGCTTGCCTATACGCCGTGGGTCGTGCGCCTCGTCGAACGCGACGGGCAGCTCGAGCTCGTCGATCACACCGGCGCGCCGTTCGAGCCCGAGGCCGCGTGGCTCGACGATGCGGGCGGCGTGCTGTTTCGTGCGGCGGGTGCGGCGGGCGCTGCGAACGCGCCGCCGCGCGTCGCGGTGCTGCACGATCACGATCTCGGCCTCTTTGCCGATCACGCCGATTTCGACGCGACGCCGCCCGTGCTGCGCTGGCGCGACGGCCGCACGCTGCCGCTCGGCAGCATCGCTCGCGCCGACGTGCCCGCGACCTTCGGCTTCGTCGCGAGCCCCGCGCAGCGCGCACGCGACACCCCAGCCGCCGCTGCAGCGGATCCGGGCGGCGGCGAAGGCTGAAGCACGGTCGCCACATATGTGTGAAGGCCGTCAGCCGCGGCCGTTCTTCTCGTCTTCGCGCTCTTCCTTGTAGCGCGCCTCGAATTCCAGCAGCCGCGCGCCGATGATCGACTGATCGTAGAACGACACGTCCTTCGCGTCGCGCGCCTCCTTCAACTGCCGAATCGCCGACGGCCACGCGCCGTCGAGCGCCAGCTTCTCCGCGAGCGCGCGGCGCCGCGTGAGCACGTCGCCCTTGCCGTCGCTCGCCTTCGCGAGGTAGTCCCACCAGTCCGGCTGCTCGGGGTCCGCGTCCGCCTGCGTGCGGGCCAGCGTCTGCGCTTCGGCGAAGCGGCGCGCCGCGATCAGCGCCTGCAGGTGCGCGACGATCGCCGCATGCGACGCGGGCCAGCGGCGTTGCGCGAGCGCCGCCAGCCGCACCGCGTCGTCGTTACGACCCGCGCGGCGCGCGAGATCCGCGGCCAGCACGTCGAGGCTCGGCGAACTCGTCGTCGGATCGTCGGCGCGCCGTTCGCCGGCTTCGAATGCGCCGCGCGCCGCCGCGAGCGCGCGGTCCGCGGCGTCGTACTGGCCGAGCAGCGTGTTCGCGAGCGCGATGCCGTAGTGGTTCGCCGCGACGTTCGGCGCGGTGCGATCGTCGATCTCGAGCTGCATCCGGTGCGCCTCGGCGGCGATGTCGGTCGGCGCGCGGTTCTGCAGGACCCGCAGCCGCGCGCGCACGAAGCCGTATTCGGCCGACTGACGCGGTTGCCGGTACGGCGCGCGGCGGGCGCGATCTTCCATGTCGGCGATCCGTTCGCCCGTCAGCGGATGCGTGCGCGCGTAGGCCGGCACGCCCGCGTCGCCCATCGACGCGCGATCGAGCCGCTCGAAGAAGCCCGGCATCCCGTACGGGTCATAGCCGGCGCCCGCCAGCAGCTGGAAGCCGACGCGATCGGCCTCGCGCTCGGCCGAGCGCGAGAAACGCAGCTGGTTGTCGACCGCGTATGCCTGGCCGCCCATCGCGATCGCGCTGCCGAGATCGCCGCTGCGCGCGAGCACGCCGGCCAGCACGCCGAGCAGCATCGTCGCGAGCGCGGTGTAGCCGGTCTTTTCGTTCGCGCCGATCATGCGGGCGATGTGCCGCTGCAGCACGTGGCCCATCTCGTGGCCGACCACCGACGCGAGTTCGGATTCCGTCTGCGTCGCGACGACCAGGCCGCTGTTAACGCCGATGAAGCCGCCCGGCATCGAGAACGCGTTGATCTGCGGGTCGCGCACCGCGAACAGGTCGAAGTCGGGCATGTAGCCGCCGATGAAGCGCGCGGCCGCCGCGGCCGCGAGCCGCGCCGCCATCGCATTCAGGTAGTCGCGCACGAGCCAGTCGTCGAGATAGTCGGGGTCGCGCCGCACCTCGCGCATCACGCGCTCGCCGAGACGGCGCTCGGCCTGCGGCGTGAGCGAGCCGCCGGAGCCGTCGCCGAGATCGGGCAGTTCCAGTGCGCGCAACGGCGCGCGCAGGTTCGCGACGGGCGCGGAGGCGCCGTCGGCGCCGGAGAACCGGCTTTCCGCGCCGCCGTAGGTGCCGAACACGCCGGTCGCGATGCCGGACGGGACGGTGGAGATCGACGGCGACGCGCCGGCCGCCGACTCGAGCGGCGGCGCCGACGCGCGCTGCGCATAGCCGTTCGGCGGCAGCACGAGCGCCGCCGACAGCAACACGGCAAGCAACTGTTTGACACGCATGGCAGAGTGAAAGCGGCGCCTTCCGCGCGCCCGGCGCGCATCGCGGCGTGTGGTCCGAATAATCGGGTCATTGTACCGGGGCGATCGCGACGGTTCGTTGCGGCGCATCGGCCGCCGGTGCGCGCGGCGCCGTTGAGGGCGCGAAGGGCGCGAAGGCCGCGAAGGCCGCAGAGGCCGCAGAGGCCGCAGAGGCCGCTGCTATGATAGGCGCCCGTTGAAACGTTGGATCGGCGCGGAGAGCGGGAAGCGGATAGCGGATCGAACGCCCCGGCCGGCCGTGAAGCAGGATCGATGTACGCGCTCGCACGCGCGTGCGTTCCACTGGAGCCAGACATGTCAGGACTTACCCACTTCGACGCCGCCGGCCATGCGCATATGGTCGACGTCGGCGGCAAGCAGGAAACGCAGCGCGTCGCGGTTGCACGCGGCACGATCCGGATGTTGCCCGCGACGTTCGCGCTGATCCGCGACGGCAAGGCAAAGAAAGGCGACGTGCTCGGCGTCGCGCGGATCGCCGCGATTCAGGGCGCGAAACGCACGGCCGATCTGATTCCGCTGTGTCATCCGCTCGCGCTGACGCGCGTGGCGGTCGACTTCGAACTCGACGACGCGCTGCCCGGCGTGCATTGCGTCGCGCAGGTCGAGACGTTCGGGCGCACCGGCGTCGAGATGGAAGCGCTGACGGCCGTGCAGGTCGGGCTGCTGACCGTGTATGACATGTGCAAGGCCGTGGATCGCGGGATGGTGATCACCGATGTGAGCGTCAGGGAGAAGCGCGGCGGGAAGTCGGGGGATTGGACGGCGGAGGATGCGGGGGGTTGAGGGCGAGAAAGGCTGTCGGTCCGCGAGGGGAGATTCCAGCGCCTTTATCTCATACAATTGGTGGATTCCACACGAGAGAGCGTGTGACCAGCAGAACAAAAAGAGTGAGTCCTGGTAATGAATTCGAACATGTTGAGAAGCGCGATGCTGGGCAGGCCGGTCCAGCATGAGCGCCTTGTCAAACTAGATACGCCGCTTGGCCCCGACATACTGTTGCCGCACCGCGTCAAGGGGTGGTCGCGACTCGGGCGCCAATTCGAGTTTATCGTCGATGCGGTTTCCGTATCCGACAACATCGAGCTCAAGAAGCTGATCGCGCAGCCGGTGACGCTGTGGATACAGCAGAGCGATCAATCGTACGCGCCTCACCACGGCTACGTGCATTCCGCTCGCCGGCTCGGGTCGGACAGCGGTGTCACGTACTACCAGATTGCTTTTGCATCGTTCCTGCATTTCCTTAAGTTCCGCCGCGACCAGCGCATCTGGCAGGATCAGTCCGCGGAAGACATCATTGCCGACGTACTGAACCAGCATCCGCAGGCAAAGGGACGCTTCGCCTTCAGGCTCTACCAGCCGGTACCAATTCGCTCGTTCTGCATGCAGGACGAGGACGATTGGAATTTCGTGCACCGGCTGATGGAATCCGAAGGCCTGTACGGTTTCTGGGAACAGGACCGAGACGGCAAGTCGCACCGGTTCGTCATCGTCGACCGCCTCGACGCGCTGCCCGCGCTGTCGCCACGAGTAGTGCATTTTCATCGCGCGGGTACAAGCGACGAAGCCGACACACTCGTCCATTTCTCTGGCACTCGTACGCTGCGGAGCGTCGAGCGCGCCACGCGCACGTTCGACTACAAGCAGCCGCCCACCGCCGCGAATCCGAAGGCCACTCACACGCCGACGATCGCGAACCAGGGCGACCTCCCGCAGCAGCTGGAGGTCTATGAATACACGGGCGCGCATACGTATGCCGAGCAATCCCGCGGCGACCATCTGTCGAAGCTCTGGATGGAGGATCAGGAGTCGCGCGCGAAGCGTTTTCACGGCGTCGGCGGCGTGCGGCGCATGGACGCGGGGCGCACGTTCCAATTCGCCGATCACCCCGAACACGACAAGGACGATCCCGGCCAGCGCGAATTCGCCGTAATCGAGACGGCGTGGGTCATTGTCAACAACCTCCCCGTGGCGGACGAGCAGGCGGTTTTTCCTCATAGCCTGAAGGCGGAGATCGACAGCATCGTGCACGCGACAGATTCCGCCCTGTCGCGCGTCCGTCATTCCGATGGTAGCGAGGGCTTCTTTCAGATTCGCGTGGAAGCACAGCGCACGACCGTACCGTTTCGCAGCCCGTTCGAGCATGCGAAGCCGACGATGCATTTGCAATCGGCGATCGTCGTCGCACCGCAGGGCGAAGAGGTTCACACGGATGCACTAAACCGTGTCAAAGTCCGCTTTCATTGGGATCGCCTGAACGACGGTGACGAGAAGGCGTCGTGCTGGCTACGTGCCACGACGTCGGATTCCGGAAATGGCTACGGCGCCGTTCATCCACACCGCAGCGGCGAGGAGGTGCTGGTCGACTTCGTCGGCGGCGACTGCGATCGACCGATCATCGTAGGCAAGGTCTATAACGGCGCAACAAGTCCGCAATGGCACAGCAACGGCATCCTGTCCGGATATCGCTCCAAGGAATATGCGGGCGTCGGGTACAACCAGTTGGTCCTCGACGATGCGACGTCGCAGAATCGCGTACACCTGTATAGCAGCCAGACCAATGCGCATCTGCATCTCGGCTATTTGATCGAGCACGCAGGCAATAATCGCGGCAGCTATCTCGGCAGCGGCTTCGACCTGCGGTCGGACGCATATGGCGCAGTGCGCGCGAACCGCGGCCTGTACGTCACGACGCACGAGAAGCAGCCGGCAAGCCAACCGCTCGACGTTCAGGAAACGCAGCAACAGCTCGTTCGGGCGGAAGGCCTGATGGAAGCCATGTCGGATGTCAGCACGCAGCATCGAGCGGAGCCGCTCGAGTCCGGGCATTCGGCACTGAAGCAGTTCACCGATGCAACTCAACGCAGCGTGACCGGCAGCACGTCGGGCGGCAGAACCGCCGGCGGCGGCACGGGCATCGCCAATGCGTTCAAGGAACCTGTGATGCTGTTCGGCAGTCCGGCAGGCATCGGGATGTCGACACAACAATCTGTGCATGTTGCTGCGGACCGGCACATCAACGTCGTCAGCGGGCAAAGCACGCATGTCGCCGCGGGGAAATCGCTGGTCGCCAGCGTGATCGACCGCATCAGCCTGTTCGCCCAGAACGCCGGGATCAAGCTGTTCGCCGGCAAGGGCAGGGTTGAAGTGCAAGCACAGGCTGACAACATCGAGCTGACCGCCCAGAAAACGCTGAAGCTGATCGCGGCCACCGGGGCACTCGAAGGCGCTGCGGCGAAGGAGATCCTCTTGACGTCCGGCGGCGCTTACATCCGGATCGCGGACGGCAACATTGAAGTCCATGCGCCCGGCAAGATCGACGTCAAGGGTGCGCAACACGCATTCAGCGGGCCCACGCATCTGGCGCAAACGATGCCGACACTGCCCAACTCGACGGGCAACTACGATCAGGCCTTCATCGCGCACTGGGCCGGCACCGACATCCCGGTTGCGAACACTCGGTATCAGATGTTTTCGAACGGGAAGTTGATCTCAGAAGGCGTCACCAACGCGGCCGGTGAGACGGGGCTCACGCAGAGCCACGTGCCGCACGACGTCGTCGTCAAGTTTTTGGGGAAATCGAATGGCTGACGGGCAACCGGACAAGAACGTACTCGGCACCGGCTCCGGGATGCTGACGCCGACGGGCTACAAGGATCGTCCAAAGGTGGCGATCAATATCTGCGACAAGTACGCACCACCGGCCGCAGATTCCATTGTCGGCACGTGTCCCTTCTACTACCAGCCGCTGCACGGCGAGTACTGGGAGACGGTCGAAAAGGTCAGCAAATCGAGTGCATGGGAAACCGTGAAGAAATTCGCGACCTCGTGGGATCCATGGAAAGACAAGGAAGTCGCGCGCCGCCTGCTACATCGACGGGAAAAGCTGATCGAACTGAAAAGTACAGATTCCGACTGGTCGCGCCACGGCAATTTCATGATGCGCCATATCGGTTGCGGGCACAAACCGCCCGATTACTACGTGAGTTACGGCTATTACTATTGTTCGGACTACGGCAAGAATCTTTATCCCACTCTAACGGCTCAAGGAAAGAAATGGCTGGAAAACGCCCGGTGGTGGCTTCAGCGCTACATCGAAATCGGGCTGCAGCAAAACATGCAGGGAGACCAGATCGCATTCAAGAGTGCGAAGCCGGGCAACGGTGAGCTTTCAATGCAAGTGGAACGATACGAACTCGAACTCGAAAACAACGGGGACACGTTCAAGACTTTCGCCTTTGTCACCCACCCGTTGGCTTATCTGGACGGTGGGCTGGCCGGTCTACCGGTCGCGGATCTAACCAAGATCGGCATGCGGCCGAATCTTCAGGAATGGGGCGATGGCCGGACGCTCAAGCAAGCGTGGGACGCGGGTATCCCGGTCGCCAAACAAAAGGCGCACGATTGGAGTTCGGAAGCGGCCGACCAGGCGCGAGAGTGGGGCTCAGACGTGGCCAGGAAAGCACGCGAATGGAGTTCGGACACGTCCGACGAAGTCAGCCGGGCGCTGGAACGTTTGCTAAACAAGTGACATGCTAAAACTCAAACGATGGAAATGGATCGCCGGGAGCCTCGTTGCCCTGGCCATTGCAACATACGGGTACGTAAATATGGCAACGAGCTGGGAAACGATCTCGACCAACTTCATGCGGAACGACACACCGTATGGCGGCGGCAGCTTCCGCATCAAGGGCAACGACGTGATGAGCGTCAAGCTCGCCAATCCCGAGGTGACATTCAAGCCCACCGCTGAATCGAACGAACCGCAGCGGCCCGAGCCGACCGAAGCCTGGATGAACGACACAGGCGAGCTGCTGAACCGCATGACGATCAGCTTCCTTCGCGGGACCATCGACGGCGGGATGAAACGCCAGTTCCAGCAAGTCGGCCAGAATGCCGCATGGTGGTATTCGCCAGACTGGTCGGTTCAGTTCATCAGCACCTCATGGATGAACTACAAGGCACCGGAGGCACATGGCGGCGATGCGCCTCAGACGACGAAGCTGTGGAAATCGCTCAACGGCGGCCAAACGTGGTCGCAACTGCAATGGCCCGAAAACCAGAACATCGGCCGCCTGCTGTTCATCGATCCGCAGCGCGGCTACGCGATCGGCTGGGGCCCGCGAGTATGGCGCACCGCGGACGGCGGCAACACGTGGCAGGCGATCGACGTGCCGGTCGATGCGCGCGTCGCCGGCAAGACGCGCAAGAATTTCAATGCGGTGAGCCTCGGCCCTGACGGTGTGCTGCGTGTCGCCTACTCCATCGCTCCGACTGCAGAGACGCCGGCACACAGCGTGATCGGCCGGCTCGACTGGGAGCAGCACGCCTTCGTGACCGAAACCGAACTGCCGGGCCAGGTCATCACTGCGCTCGATACCACGCCGGGACCGGCGACACACTATTCGCTGTACGCGCTGTCACGTCTGGACAAGCCGCAGAACGGCGAGAGTCGCGACAACGGCCGCCGGGTGGGCGCCATTTCCATGTGGACGAACGACCATCCGGAGTCGGTGCACCAACTGCGCACGTTCGACGAGACGCTCAGGCTCGACAGCCTGAGCGTCGGCCGTGACGGCCTCCTGCTCGTCTATGCCACCGACCCGAACTCGGGCAGTCGCGGCGGTGCGCCGATCGACCTCACGTTCACCAGCACCGACGGCGGCAAGTCGTGGGATCAAACCGCCGACAAGGTTGCACAAGGCGGCTACTTCGACGCGCAGACCAACACGCTGTACTGGTTGCACGGATATACGCTGAAAAAGCGCACCTTCTGATCGCTGCATCGGCGCGCTCGCGCGCCGATAGAGCGAACCTGCTGCCGCGACACCGAGCGTAGGCCACTCGACGAAGCGGCGAAGCGCGACGTGGCCGCGGCGCGCCGGCAGGCAGTCAACGACCACAACCGGCCGGTGCGCCACACCACGATCACCCGCACCAGCCCCCACTACTCCCCGCGCCGCGGCTCGAACACGAATGGTTGCGTGAGCAGGAACGGATTCGCGGTCGCGCCGGTCTGCGCGCAGCTCGCATGCGTCATCGCGTCGACGGCCGCGCGGTCCGCCGCCGCGTTGCGGCTGCTCGTCGTCACGGTCACGTTCTGCGCTTCGCCGGACGTCGTCATCAGCGCGCGTACGAGCACGGTGACTCGGCGCGTAAGCGGCTTCGCATTGTCCGGATAGACGGCGCGCGGAATGTGGCAGGTCAGCTTGCTTTCCTGCGACGACGACAGCATCGCGCAGCCGGAAAACAGCACGGCGACGGCCGGCAGGATCAGAAGGGTCGAGCGAAGGGCCATGGTCGAATATCGTTCTTCAGTACTGTTCCAGGCGAGCGTCGCGCCGGCGGACATCGTCCGCCGCACCGCCAGCATCGCCCCGCGCCGCGGCCATCGGACCGGCGCCCCGCTACGGCCGCATGGCCGCGCGTGGCATCGGCCGCGATCGTTCCAGGCAGGCTCCCGGATCTGCGGACCTGCGCTCGCTCGTGCGGCCGACATCGCCGCGCGCACGCGAACGCTTCCGCGCATTGTGCACGTGCCGTCTTTCCCGTGGCGACGATTTGACAATGGTTGACGCGAATCGCGCGATTCCGTCGCTACCCGTTCGCGACGGGAAGCAATGTGCGCGCCGTCACGAGCCGCCACCGCACCGCCGCTTCACCACGATCCGGCGCGCGCCGGGACTTCCCGCCCGGCGCGGCGCGCGTTATTCCGAATCGTCTTCGGAGTCGTCGTCTTCCGCGTCGGCCGGCACTTCACCGTACTTCGCGACGACGGCTGCCTTGAACGTCTTCAGCCCCGGCTGCTCGTCGCACAGCTTGTACAGCAACGCCAGTTGCTGCGGCCAGTCCTTCAATTCCTTCGCGAACACATGCAGCCGCTCGACCGTATCGAGCGCGTCGGCTTCGCGACCGGCCAGCGCCTGCAGCGCCGCATAACGGCGCAGCACCGTCTCGCCGGGCAGCAGCGCGATCGCCCGCTCGTGCGCGGCAAGCTTCAGCGGCAGGTTGTCCGGCGAAATCGTCAACAGCGTCGCCGCCCCGTAGTCGCCCCACGCGCCGAACAGCAACGACGGCGCATCGCGATACTGCACGGCCGGCTCGGTGCCGTAATACAGCACTTCGGCGCGCTGGTAGTCGCGCAGCACCGGCACCGCCGCCAGCACGCCGCCGACCGACAGCACCGCGAACAGCGCGAACGCCGCGCGGCCGGGCAGCCAGCGCAGCGGCTTCACGTCGAGCAGCCCGATCACGAACATCGCCGGCAGCAGGAAGAACATGTACTGCTGCGGATACTCGACGAGCGCATGCATCAGCAGCACGCCGATCAGCGCGAAACCGAACACGCGCGTGCTCGACTGCGGCGCGCGCACCGCGCGCACGAACCACGCGACGAGCGCGAGGGCCAGCACGCCGAGGCCGACGAGGCCCGACTTCGCGAGCAGGTCGATGAAGATGTCGTGCGAGTTGTTCGCGATCTCGACGCCGCCGAGCGCGCGCGCAAGCGCGAACTGGTGCGACGGGAATTCGCCCCAGCCGACGCCGAGCAGCGGATGCTCGCGGAACATCGCGAGCCCGTACTTCCACAGCGCAAGGCGCGGCGCAATCTGGCCCGCGTCGCGCATGCGCTCGGCCGCCGATTCGGCGAGCCCCAGATGGAAATGCACGTTGGCCCAGCGCACCGCGACGTTCACCGCGACGAACGCCAGCGCCAGCACGACCGGGATCAGCCACGCACGGCGATTGCCCGGCGCACGGCGCGACTCGACCCATGCCATCCAGAAACCGGCGACGACCATCACCGCAACCTGCAGCCACGGCCCGCGCGACACGGTCAGCGCAAGCCCGGCCGACAGCACGATCGACAGCGCGAGCCATGCCCACACCGCGAGGCGGCGGGTCTGCACCAGATAAAGCGCGCCGGCGAGCGCGAACGCGATATAGGTCGCGAGGTGGTTCGCCTGCGCCATGTTGCCGTACGGCCGGCGGTCGACCGCGATGCTGTACACCACGACGAACGGCGACAGCGCGGACTCGAAATGGAACAACTGGACGATCTGGGTCGCAACCGCGAACACTCCGCCCACGAGCAACGCGCCCGCCATCATCCGGGCGGTGGCTTCGGCGAGCCCCCCGCGCGCGAGCGTGTAGCCGGCCTGCATCGCGACCAGCGCCGCGGCCAGATAGCCGAGCGCCAGCCAGTTCATCGACGGCACCTTCAGCGGCAACAGCGCGACCTGCGCGAGCAGCACCGCGCCAAACCCGAGCGGCGCGACGAATGCGGCCGGCGCCGCGAACGGTTCGGCCGGGCGGCCGGTGCGCGCGAGCAGCACGACGGAAACCCCGACCAGCAAATACAGCACCAGCGCGGCGAACTCGGAATAGAACGTCGGAATCGGATACGTATGGTTCGTGATCGAGTACGGCACGATCAGCGCGACAGCCAGCGCAACGAGCGACAACGAGCGGGAAAAAGTAGAAGGCATGAGCGAACCGGATGTCAGCAACCGGCGCACTATACAAAACTTTCCCCACTCTGTGCGGGAGCCGTCGCCCCGGCAGCCGCCGTGTGCGGCCGGCCCGGGCCGGCCGGCACCCCGCGATGCGTGCCGCCCGCACCATCCCGCGCATGCCTGCCGTTACGCGCGGCATTCCGCCGGTGCATATTTCGCAGGCAAGGTCGCCGCCTCGGCCGGCATCGGGCCTGCGCCGGGCGCCGGCAGCGACGAAGCGTCCTTGCCGCCGGCAAAACACTCCCACGCGATCGCGCCGGCCTGCATCGTCCCCTTTTTGAGCGGCACGCGTGCGGTCGGCGCGTCGGCCTTGTCCGGCGCCGACGGCACCAGCACCAGCGTATTCGCGCCCGCCGCGGCGACGCGGGCCGTGAACGCAACCGTGATCTGGCCGGTGTCGCCGTCGATCCGAACGGATTCGACGTTGCGGGTCGCGGCCGGCGCGCTGTAGCCGCCGTCGAGGGCCGCGCCGCTCGCGGCGTTGTCGGCCACCGCAAGGCGCGCGGACGACGCAAGGGCGAGCCCCTCGCCCACCCGCGAACGCGCGAGGTAATCCTGGTAAGCGGGTATCGCGTAGGCGGCGATCACGCCGACGATCGCGAGCACGATCATCAGCTCGATCAGCGTGAAGCCGGCCGGATGCCAGCGCGGCACCGGCCGGCGCGCGCGCCGCATATCGGCGGCAAAGCGACGAAACAGGGAAACGGAAAAGGCTTCGAACATGACTGGCTCCAGAAACGAAAAACGCCTGCCGAATCGGGCAGGCGTTTCGATCGTAGCCAGCGGGCCGCGCGGCCGACACTCGGCCTGACGGCCAACCGTCAATGCGCTTGCGGGACGCCGCGGCGGCGCCGCAGCAGGAAGCCGGCGGCGACGACGAACAGCGCGCCGGCAATGCTCGCGCCGTAGATCGCGGCCGGCGTATCGAGCACCGGCCAGCCATCGCCGACCGGATCGTGGATCATCAGGCCGCCCGCGATCCAGCCGAGCAGGCCGGCGCCGAACGCGACGATGATCGGGAAGCGATCGAGCAGCCGCAGCACCAGCGTGCTGCCCCACACGATGATCGGCACGCTCACGATCAGCCCGAAGATCACCAGCGCCAGCCGGTGCTGCGGATCGGCCTGCTCGGCCGCGCCGGCGATCGCGATCACGTTGTCGAGGCTCATCACGGCGTCGGCGAGCACGATCGTCTTCACCGCGTCCCACAGCCGATCGGCCGGCTTGACGTTGTCGTGCGCGTCGGCGGCCGGCGCCATCAGCTTGATGCCGATCCACAGCAACAGCAGGCCGCCGCCGAATTTCAGGAACGGCACGTCGAGCAGTGTGACTGCAAATGCGATCAGCGCGACGCGCAGCATGATCGCGCCGGCCGTGCCCCACACGACGCCGCGCAGCCGCTGATTGGCCGGCAGGTTGCGGCACGCGAGCGCGATCACGACCGCGTTGTCGCCGCCGAGCAGGATGTCGATGACGACGATCTGCAACACGGCGCCCCAGTGCAGCGACGTCAGGAATTCAGGCATGAGTGGCGGCAGGTGCAGGATGACGGCCGCCCGACGGGCGGCCCGGTTGGTCGTCGGCACACGCTGTGCGCATGCGCCCCGGCTTACAAATTAATTTCGCGAGCATAACAAAAAACGCCGGCTGGGCCGGCGTTTCTTGCAGGACGAACCCCGCGGAACTTACAGCGCCTTCTTCAGCAGACGGCCCATTTCCGACGGGTTGCGCGTGACGGTGATGCCGCACGCTTCCATGATTTCCAGCTTCGCTTCGGCCGTATCCGCACCGCCCGAGATCAGCGCGCCGGCGTGGCCCATGCGCTTGCCCGGAGGCGCCGTGACGCCCGCGATGAAGCCGACCACCGGCTTCTTCATGTTGTCCTTGATCCACTGAGCGGCGTTGGCTTCGTCCGGACCGCCGATTTCGCCGATCATCACGACCGCATCCGTATCCGGATCGTCGTTGAACATCTTCATCACGTCGATGTGCTTCAGACCGTTGATCGGGTCGCCGCCGATACCGACCGCCGACGACTGGCCGAGGCCGAGTGCCGTCAGTTGCGCAACGGCTTCATACGTCAGCGTGCCCGAACGCGACACGACACCGATGCGGCCCTTGCGGTGGATGTGGCCCGGCATGATGCCGATCTTGAGCTCGTCCGGCGTGATCGTGCCCGGGCAGTTCGGCCCGAGCAGCAGCGTCTTGCGGCCTTCGCGACGCATGCGGTCCTTCACTTCGATCATGTCGCGCACCGGAATGCCTTCGGTGATGCAGATCGCGAGATCGAGGTCGGCTTCGACCGCTTCCCAGATCGCTGCAGCTGCGCCTGCCGGCGGAACGTAGATGACCGACACGGTCGCGCCGGTTTCAGCCTTCGCTTCCTTGACGCTTGCGTAGATCGGAATGCCTTCGAAATCTTCGCCGGCCTTCTTCGGGTTCACGCCCGCGACGAACGCTTCGCGGCCGTTTGCATATTCACGGCAGGCGCGCGTATGGAACTGACCGGTCTTGCCGGTAATGCCCTGCGTGATGACCTTCGTGTCCTTGTTGATCAGAATCGACATGTATTTTGACCTCTGTTCGATTGGCGTCGCGTGCACACCGCGCCGCCATGCGTGTTCATTGAGCGCGCTTACTTGCCTGCCGCAGCCGCGACGACCTTCTGCGCAGCCTCTTCCATGCTGTCTGCCGAGATGATCGGCAGGCCCGAATCGGCCAGCATCTTCTTGCCGAGGTCCTCGTTCGTGCCCTTCATGCGCACGACGAGCGGCACGTTCAGGTTCACGGCCTTCGAACCGGCGATCACGCCTTCCGCGATCACGTCGCAGCGCATGATGCCGCCGAAGATGTTCACGAGGATCGCCTTCAGGCCCGGGTTCTTCAGCATCAGCTTGAACGCTTCGGTGACCTTCTCGGTCGTCGCGCCGCCGCCGACGTCCAGGAAGTTCGCCGGCTCGCCGCCGAACAGCTTGATCGTGTCCATCGTCGCCATCGCGAGGCCTGCGCCGTTCACGAGGCAGCCGATGTTGCCGTCGAGCGAGATGTACGCGAGATCGAACTTCGATGCTTCGATTTCAGCCGGATCTTCTTCGTCGAGATCGCGGTACGCGACGATTTCCGGGTGGCGGAACAGCGCGTTCGAGTCGAAGTTGAACTTCGCGTCGAGTGCGGTGACCTTGCCGTCGCCGGAAACGTTCAGCGGGTTGATTTCGGCGAGCGACGCGTCGGTTTCCCAGAATGCCTTGTACAGGCCTTGCAGGATCGTGCGCGCTTGCGGGATCGATGCAGCCGGCACGCCGATCTTCGCGGCGAGGTCGTCCGCCTGCGCGTCGAGCAGGCCCGTCGACGGCTCGACGATGACCTTGTGGATCAGTTCCGGATGCTTTTCCGCAACTTCCTCGATGTCCATGCCGCCTTCGCTCGAACCCATCAGAACGATCTTTTGCGACACGCGATCGACGACGAGGCTGACGTACAGCTCCTGCTTGATGTCGGCGCCTTCTTCGATCAGCAGACGGTTGACCTTCTGGCCTTCCGGACCCGTTTGGTGCGTAACGAGCTGCATGCCGAGGATCTGGTTCGCGTATTCGCGAACCTGCTCGATCGTCTTCGCGACTTTCACGCCGCCGCCCTTGCCGCGACCACCCGCGTGAATCTGAGCCTTCACGACCCACACCGGGCCGCCCAGCTCTTCTGCCACCTTGACGGCCTCGTCAACCGAGAACGCCGGCTTGCCGCGCGGTACCGCGACTCCGAATTTCCGCAGGATTTCCTTACCCTGGTACTCGTGAATCTTCATGCGTGATTCCCTTCAGTCTGAGAGATGGATGAAATGTCGCTTAAGACGCTTCTTCGAATGATTTCCGTTCATTCCTTCGTGCTGCCTTCAACGCGCATATCGGGCCGGATCGGACCATACCAGCGCGGGTAGTACTGCCGCACGACTTCGCCGTCGAACCGCAGCGCCTGGCAGCGGCCGAGCTGGAACGGCGGCTCGACGTGCTCCACGCCGTGGCCCGGCCCTTCGCCGCCTTCCTCGCGCACGTTCCACACGTCACCGGCGAACGCCTGGATCGCCGCCGTCGGCAGCACGGCGCACAGTTCGGTGAGATGGGAGCAGCCTGCGACGCCGGCGAGCAGCCGGTTCGCGTTACGGCGGAAATTGCGGAAGAGGTTGAGCCCGATGAGAGCCCGATAGGCGGGAGGAGCAGATTGGCAGTGACCGGGATAGGGAACCCATTCCGAGGACGCTTCGGCGTCGACGACATTGAGGTCACGATCGATGGTCACGCGCAGCCAGAGTTCGTGAATCGGCAAGCCCTGGGGCCGAATGCCCGACGCAAGCGCAACATCGCGCGGCTTGTGATCGGTCAGGCAGGCTTCGATGTCCCACAAGCCGTCGCCGCGCTCGTAGGCTTCCGCTCGGATTGCGCGTCGATGTCGCAACTGACGGGGCACGGGCTCGGATAGCGGCATGCTGGAGGTTGAGGCCGAAGAGGAAAACCCGTGGATTTTAGCATATTGGGTATCTGAGGCATGGGCGCGCGACGGCGGGTATTCCCGCCTGTCCGGAAGCGGTTGCGTTGCAGCAAAATCGCGCGCAGCGCGCGCGACGGAGCCCGTCAGTCGTCGATCGGGAGATCGTCGCCGGCCTTCAGCAACTTCACGATGGTCGCGCTCGAGAAGCCCCGCGCCGCGAGAAAGCGCGCCTGCTTCGCGCGCTCCGCCGGAGTTTGCGGCAGCGCACCGAATTTCTTGCGCCAGACGGCCTGCGCGCGGGTCAATTCGGTCTCGCGCAATTGAGCATTCACTTCTTCGACGAGCGTGTCGCCGACTGCATGGCGCTTCAGTTCGCTCACGATGCGCGCGACGCCGACACGCGATGCGCGACGATGCACGAGGCTCTCGGCAAAGCGCGCGTCGGACAGCCAGCCTTCCTGCTCCAGCGCATCGAGCACCGGCTCGACGGATTCGTCCTCGCCGACGTACGGTGCGAGCTTGCGGGCCAGCTCCGCGCGGCTGTACTCGCGCCGCGACAGATAGCCGAGCGCGCGGCCCTTCAGCGAGCGCGGCGGCTTCGACGATTTGCGCTCGGCAGTGGCGGAAGGCTCGCCGGCAGCACCGCCGGACGCGCGACGCGTGCGGCGCGGATGCTGACTGCTGCGCGTGTAGACATCTTCCGTGACCGGCGCCGCGGCATCGGCCGCGCGCGCGCCGAGGATGCCGATACCCGACACGCGCCGACGCGACCGGTCGTGCGCATCGAACGATTCGTCGTCGTCGAACGGATCGACCGGCGGCGCAATCTCAAACGAAACGAGGGCATCGTCGGATGCCCTCGTTTCGGTGCGATGCGCGGCACGACTGCCCGCGCTGCGCCGGTCGGTGCCCGAGGATGCGGCTCGCCGGCCGGAGCGCCCCGTCACGTCGGACGTGTCGCTCGCTTCCGGTTCGCCGGCCTGCCCTCGGCGCCCTGCCATCACTCTTCTTCGTCCATCGCCTCGGCTTCGTCGACCACGCCATCGGGCATCGCGACGACACCGAGCGACTCGCGAATGCGGTTCTCGATCTCGCGTGCGATTTCGGGATTCTCGCGCAGGAATTCACGCGCGTTGTCCTTGCCCTGACCGATCTTCTCGCCGTTGTAACTGTACCAGGCGCCGGCCTTGTCGACGATTTTCGCCTGCACGCCGAGATCGATGATCTCGCCCTGACGCGAAATGCCTTCGCCGTAGAGGATGTCGAAGATCGCTTCGCGGAACGGCGGCGATACCTTGTTCTTGACGACCTTCACGCGGGTTTCGTTGCCGATCACCTCGTCGTTCTTCTTGATCGAGCCGATCCGGCGGATGTCCAGACGCACCGACGAATAGAACTTCAGTGCATTGCCGCCCGTCGTGGTTTCCGGGTTGCCGAACATCACGCCGATCTTCATCCGGATCTGGTTGATGAAGATCACGAGGCAGTTCGTGCGCTTGATCGTGCCCGTCAGCTTGCGCAGCGCCTGCGACATCAGACGCGCCTGCAGGCCCGGCAGCGAATCGCCCATCTCGCCTTCGATTTCGGCCTTCGGCACCAGTGCCGCGACCGAGTCGATGACGATCATGTCGATCGAGCCCGAGCGCACGAGCGCGTCGGTGATTTCGAGCGCCTGTTCGCCGGTGTCCGGCTGCGAGATCAGCAGCTCCGGCACGTTCACGCCGAGCTTCGCCGCGTACTGGACGTCGAGCGCGTGCTCGGCGTCGATGAAGGCTGCCGTGCCGCCCAGCTTCTGCAGCTCGGCGATCACCTGCAGCGTGAGCGTGGTCTTGCCGGACGATTCCGGACCGTAGATTTCGACCACCCGGCCGCGCGGCAGGCCGCCGACGCCGAGCGCGATATCGAGGCCCAGCGAGCCCGTGGAGACGACCTGGATGTCTTCCTTCACGTCGCCGTCGCCCATCCGCATGATCGACCCTTTGCCGAACTGCTTCTCGATCTGCGCGAGTGCGGCCGCCAGCGCCTTGCTCTTCTCGGCGGTCATCCCGGAGCCCTTCTTGCTATCTTCCATGAATCGTCCTTTGCTATGATGAGCAGCGTCTGTCAGAGGCGCGCCCGCTTCAAGCGCTGCCCACGAATGCAGACACTGTATAAAAAAACAGTGTTTTATGCAAGCCCGCAATGCAGGCTGCGTTGTACACGGATCAGTTCGGAGACAGCCGCGCCGGCGCGCCCGCCCGCCGGCCATCGGTCAGCAACATGCGAATTCTCATCGCCGAAGACGACAGCATACTCGCGGACGGCCTCACCCGGTCACTCCGCCAATCGGGCTATGCGGTCGACCACGTGAAGACCGGCGTCGACGCCGATACCGCCCTGTCGATGCAAAGCTTCGACCTCCTGATCCTCGATCTCGGGTTGCCGAAAATGTCCGGGCTCGACGTGCTCAAGCGCCTGCGCGCGCGCAATTCCAACCTCCCCGTGCTGATCCTGACGGCCGCCGACAGCGTCGACGAGCGCGTGAAGGGGCTCGACCTCGGCGCCGACGACTACATGGCCAAGCCGTTCGCGCTCAACGAGCTCGAGGCGCGCGTGCGCGCGCTGACCCGGCGCGGCGCGGGCGGCGGCCCGACCGTCGTGCGCCACGGCTCGCTCGCGTTCGACCAGGTCGGCCGCATCGCGTATGCGAACGAGCGCGTGCTCGACCTGTCCGCGCGCGAGCTCGGGCTGCTCGAAGTGCTGCTGCAGCGCATCGGCCGGCTCGTGTCGAAAGAGCAGCTCGTCGACCATCTGTGCGAATGGGGCGAGGAAGTCAGCAACAACGCGATCGAAGTGTACGTACACCGGCTGCGCAAGAAGATCGAGCCGAGCGGCGTGCGCATCTCCACCGTGCGCGGCCTCGGCTACTGCCTCGAGAAAGCCGCGCCCGCGGCGCCGGCCGACCCGGCTGCCGCTGCGCCGCCCGCGGCGGCCGGCACGCCGCTGCGCTGAGCCCGGCCGTCGCCGCGATGGCCTCGCCGGTCCATTCCCGCCCTTCGGCCGGCGAGCAACCGTCCGCCGCCGACGCCGCGCGCGATGCGCGCTACGAGAACCCGTTTGCGCCGCCCGACGAAACCGAGACGCCCGAGGCCGCGCGCCCGCGCTCGCTGTTCGGCGAGATCCTCGACTGGATGCTCGCGCCGCTCCTGTTGTTGTGGCCGATGAGCATCGCCGTCACCTATCTGGTCGCGAAGACGATCGCGAACGGCCCGTTCGATCGCGCGCTGGAGACCAACGCGTACGTGCTCGCGCGGCAGATCCACCCGGTCAACGGCGTCGCCGAGCTGACGCTGCCGCAGCAGACGCGCGACTTCCTGCGCGCGGACAACGTCGACAGCGTGTATTTCCAGGTGCTCGGCACGCGCGGCGAGCTGGTCGCGGGCGAGGCCGACATGCCGCTGCCGCGCGAAGAAGACCGGCCGCCGCCGGGCGTCGTCGTGTTCCGCGACGATCTGCTGCGCGGCAACGACGTGCGCGTCGCGTACACGACCGTCGCGTTGCCGACGCCGGGCGGCCCGCAGCCGGTGCTCGTGCAGGTCGGCGAGACGCTCGACAAGCGCAACGCGCTCGCGAACGACATCATCAAGGGCGTGATCCTGCCGCAGTTCGTGATCCTGCCGCTCGCGATCCTGCTCGTCTGGTTCGGGCTGTCGCGCGGGCTCGCGCCGCTCAACGCGCTGCAGGCGCACATCCGCGCGCGGCGGCCCGACGACCTGTCGCCCGTCGAGGCGCAGCGCGCGCCGCCCGAGATCGAGCCGCTCGTCACGTCGTTCAACGATCTGCTGGCGCGCCTCGAACAGAACATGGCGCTGCAGAAGCGCTTCATCGCCGACGCCGCGCACCAGATGAAGACGCCGCTCGCCGGGCTGCGCACGCAGGCCGAATTCGCGCTGCGTCATCCGGTGCCGCCCGACGTGCAGCGCTCGCTCGAGCAGATCGCGACCAGCTCCGAGCAGGCCGCGCGGCTCGTCACGCAACTGCTCGCGCTGGCGCGCGCCGAGAACCGCGCGAGCGGGCTGACGTTGGAGCCGGTCGAGATCGCCGAGCTCGCGCGCCGCACGGTGCGCGACTGGGTGCAGGCCGCGCTCGCGAAGGGGATGGACCTCGGCTACGAAGGCCCGGACGACGACGCGCCGCTCAACGTCGACGGCAACCCCGTGATGTTGCGCGAAATGCTCGGCAACCTGGTGGACAACGCGATCCGCTACACGCCCGACGGCGGCCGCATCACGGTGCGCGTGCGCGCCGAGCGCGACGCGCAGCGCGTCCACCTCGAAGTGGAGGACACCGGCCCCGGCATCCCGGCGGCCGAACGCGGCCGCGTGGTCGAGCGCTTCTACCGGATCCTCGGCCGCGAAGGCGACGGCAGCGGCCTTGGGCTGTCGATCGTGCGCGAGATCGCCGCGCAGCACGGCGGCACGCTGACGCTCGACGATCACGTGTACCAGCAGACGCCGCGCCTCGCGGGCACGCTGGTGCGCATCAGCCTGCCGCTGTCAGGCAGCGCTGCGGATTAACCCTGACAGGCGCGTGACGAATCGCGGCGAAACCGGTGTTTTACCGCCCGTTTGCGGCACGATCGGACCGCGAAACCGCCGATTCGTCGCGGGTTAACGCGCAGTCAATTTGTGCATGCGAGTCAGTGCGCCGTAAGTTTCCGTGCCAATAATCGTCGTCAGGCCCGCCCTCCCAAAGCGGCCGCACATCTATATCAAGGGACTTGGAGACGATTCATGGCAACGCTAGGCGAGCAAATTTCGCACTCGCCGATGACGGGCGAAGAAAAGAAGGTGATCTTCGCGTCGTCGCTCGGCACCGTGTTCGAGTGGTACGACTTTTATCTGGCCGGATCACTCGCGGCCTACATCAGCAAGAGCTTCTTCTCCGGGGTCAACCCGACTGCCGCGTTCATCTTCACGCTGCTCGGCTTCGCGGCCGGCTTCGCGGTGCGCCCGTTCGGCGCGATCGTGTTCGGCCGCCTCGGTGACCTGGTCGGCCGCAAGCACACGTTCCTCGTGACGATCGTGCTCATGGGCATCTCGACCTTCGTGGTCGGCTTCCTGCCCGGCTATACGTCGATCGGCATTGCTGCGCCGGTGATCTTCATCGCGATGCGGCTGCTGCAGGGCCTTGCGCTCGGCGGTGAGTACGGCGGCGCGGCGACCTACGTCGCCGAGCATGCGCCGGCCAACCGCCGCGGCTTCTACACCGCGTGGATCCAGACCACCGCGACGCTCGGCCTGTTCCTGTCGTTGCTCGTGATCCTCGGCGTGCGCACCTTCATCGGCGAGGAAGCGTTCGGCAACTGGGGCTGGCGCGTGCCGTTCGTCGCGTCGATCCTGCTGCTCGCGGTGTCGGTGTGGATCCGGATGCAGCTGAACGAGTCGCCGGTGTTCCTGCGCATCAAGGCCGAGGGCAAGACGTCGAAGGCGCCGCTGACCGAAGCGTTCGGCCAGTGGAAGAACCTGAAGATCGTGATTCTTGCGCTCGTCGGGCTGACCGCCGGCCAGGCCGTCGTCTGGTACACGGGCCAGTTCTACGCGCTGTTCTTCCTCACGCAGACGCTGAAGGTGGACGGTGCGAGCGCGAACATCCTGATCGCGATCGCACTGCTGATCGGCACGCCGTTCTTCCTGTTCTTCGGCTCGCTGTCGGACAAGATCGGCCGCAAGCCGATCATCCTCGCCGGCTGCCTGATCGCGGCGCTCACGTACTTCCCGCTGTTCAAGGCGCTCACGCACTACGCGAACCCGCAGCTCGAACTCGCGACGCAGAAGGCGCCGATCACGGTGCTCGCCGATCCGGCCACCTGCTCGTTCCAGTTCAACCCGGTGGGTACGTCGAAGTTCACGAGCTCGTGCGACATCGCGAAGAGCGCGCTCGCGAAAGCCGGCCTGAACTACGAGAACGTCGCGGCGCCGGCCGGTACGATGGCGCAGATCAAGGTGGGCGACACGGTGATCCCGGCCTATGACGGCAAAGCCGCCGATGCGAAGGCGCAAGGCGCGGCGTTCGACAAGACGCTCGCGTCGACGCTGAAGGGCGCCGGCTACCCGGCGAAGGCCGATCCGGCGCAACTGAACTGGCCGATGACCATCGTGATCCTGACGATCCTCGTGATCTACGTGACGATGGTGTACGGGCCGATCGCCGCGATGCTGGTCGAGATGTTCCCGACGCGGATCCGCTACACGTCGATGTCGCTGCCGTATCACATCGGCAACGGCTGGTTCGGCGGCTTCCTGCCCGCGACCGCGTTCGCGATCGTCGCGGCGAAGGGCGACATCTATTCGGGCCTCTGGTATCCGATCGTGATCGCGCTGGCGACGTTCGTGATCGGCGTGCTGTTCGTGAAGGACACGAAGAACTCGAACATCTACGCGCAGGATTGACGACGGGTGCGCGGGCGGTGTTTCGCCCGCGCGGTCGGCGCCGGCATGAGACGGTCGGCAACTTTTTTCAGGGAAGATCGAAAAAGGTGTTGACAGCCGGGCGGTAGATCTACATAATTCAAGTCTTCGGCGAATTAGCTCAGTCGGTTAGAGCGACGGAATCATAATCCGCAGGTCCGGGGTTCGAGTCCCTGATTCGCCACCAAATGCAAAAAAGGCTCAGCGCAAGCTGAGCCTTTTTTCTTTTCAGCGGTTCAACGAAGATTCAACCGCGCATCCCTCTCTCTCATCCGCCCCCTCGGGCAGCCGCAGCCTCGATCACCGACGTATCCCACCGTCCGTACTGCATTGCCTCAGCGAGCATCCCGAGCGTCAACGGAACGACAGCCGGCCGGCGATACCGCTTCGAAAACAAGCCGAGGAACCCCGACAACATTTCCTGACCTTCTGGCCGGAAATAGCGTCGATACGGAAAATCCCGCACCTGGACGCTGAACGTCTCAGCCCACTTGTCGATGAATTCGACAGCATCCTCCCCCGTCAGCCCCAAGTCCTCTTCAAGACGTGACGTGGGCAGCAAATCCAGCCGTCCACCGAACAACGGCCGACCCAGCTCTTCCCGAGCAAACGTCTCAAGACGTTCCCAAACATCACTTTCCATCACAACACCCTATCTTCCGGCTTAACGACACGGTTATAGGCCATCACCGTGTTGCGCATGATCAGCACCACATCCACTGCCAAGAACATCTCCCCGGCAACAGGAATCAAACGCCCGACCCAAGCACCAAGGTTCCGAGTAAACGCAACACGAATCCCGGAAAGCCCCACGCCGGTAATCATCGGCAGCCGCACCGCAACCTTGAAAGGCAACAGCTTGCGCGCAGCCAACGAGGCTACGGATGTACCTGCCGTAGCCCCGACAAACTTGCCCGGCGCAGGCACGTCAGCCTGACCGAGCAACACGGCCGCAGCAGCCCCCAAATCATCCAGTCCAAGCTGTTTCTGCGTCTCATCCAACGCCACGTAGACGAACAAATCCACCGGCCTCAGGTTCTGATGGATACCGAATCTATATCGATTTTCGCTCATTGCTGTCCATCCACCTCAGATCGCCGACTGACGACTGTTACGAACATACAGGTACAGAAGCCCGACCGGTGCAATAAAGATCGCGCAACTCCAGCAGAGCGCCATCGTCATCCACTTAAAGAACAACACAACTAGCGCAGGCAGGAAGAAAACATTCCGCCCAACGATGTAGTCAACGATGCCCTCGTAAACGAATCGCGAATAAGGATAAAGAAAGCAGTTAACCGCGAAGAACAGCAACGCACCCACCGGTATAGCCACCGGCTTCGACCCACGACTCAGAACAAAAAGAAGAAGTGCCGGGAAAATCAGCCCAAACAGAAACTGACGAACGTAATACTGCGTTGATAGACCGCCGAACGATTTTGCAAGAATCGGATGCATAACTATTCCATTGTTTATTTTTCGAACACAAATCGAGACCCTCACCCGATTTGTCCGATTTTAACGTATCCGCACCCTACATCCAAAATGCATATCGCATCCAACATCAGCGCCAAGTCGCACGGCCTTTCGACGTTCTGCTACCTCCGCCCTCGCCTCAGCAGCACGTGGACGTCCTACCTTGCACGTACGCAGCCATCGTCTCCCAATCTGCCGCGAAGCCAGATTGGTAGCGCCGCATCCTGCTCCTGAAACGCACGGACATGTGTCAACGGGTGGTCCGTCGCCCAATGCCCGAAGCGACCTAACTCATTGAGCATCGCTCGCAGATACACGCACTTGCGTGCCGAGGACGTTGCCGGCAAGCTAGATGCCATCAAAACGGCGCCGCCGATCTAACGGAGTTCACGACCTATGCCCGCTAACGAGCAATGGGAACAGTTGCTGACGCCAGCGGTGATGCAAGAAAAGCTCATCTCGGCGTCGCTCTACATCACCGCCTTTGAGCTTCTGAGGCAATCAATCGTCGGGCGTATCCGCGATTTCTACAACATTGAAAGCATTGGTCTCGAGCCTGGTACATACCAGTTCAGCGGCGAATATCGCTCGAAAGTTCTCGCTCGCAACAAAAGCACCCTGTACGCATCGCTCGATTGGTTGACCGAGTATGGCGCAATCGATCTTGGCGATCTTGCGACCTTCGAACGCATCAAGTCGATTCGGAACAAGCTAGCTCACGAACTGCCATCGATTGTGACGGGCACGGTGGATTTCGACCACATAGAGATTTTCCATGATTTGATCACAATCTTAAGAAAAATCGAGGTCTGGTGGGTGGTGAACGTTGAGATTCCGACCAATCCCGATTTTGACGGGCGGGAGATCGATGAGGCGGCAATCGTCCCGGGACCAGTCTTGATGCTTCAAATGATGGTGGAGGTCCTTTCCGGGAACGAAGATCTGCTAGAGCACTATCGAATGGGCAAGGCCTAAATCATTTCAAACTCAAAAGCCGCGTTTTTCCGCAGAGGCTCGTTCGGCCAGTTGCTGCTTCTTGAGCTGGCCGGCAGCTCAATTCGCCCGGAAGCACCCCGGCATCCTTGCCCTGAATCTGGGCAAGCAACTGATCGATCAGTTCATTGAGAAACAGCTTTGGCGCCTTCGGGTTCTTGATCTTCTTGGCTACTGTAGTGTTGCATCGGTCATAGAACGGTAGTTCCGTTGCCCCCCGCGAATCAAACCACCGCCGCCCCCCTCTGCAC